>JAFLBY010000186.1 GCA_017302855.1 Candidatus Kapaibacterium sp. | reverse complement strand
ATTGTACCTCACTCAAAAAAAAACCCGTATGAAAACCATACGGGTCTAATAAAGTCGAAATTGTTTAATCTTAGAGAACGAAGCGTAAGTCAGCCCCAATTTGCAGTGCACTTACAGACCAGTTATCTGTTGTTGTCATTTTTGTGAGACCAAAGTTATAATATACAGCAGGAACTAAAATGAACTTTTTCAAAAGAATTTCATATTGCACACCGGCTTTGATGGCAGCACGCATACCATTTTGATTAAGCACAGCACCATCATACACAGTGATATTGGTCTGGGATTCATCAGAATACACGGGCACAAAGTTTGTTTTTAAATCTTTCGATTTTGCAAGTTCTTCCGGTGTTTGAGTAAAGCGAGCAGGACTTTCGGGATTATTTACTAAACGAAAATCTTGGCGCATACTTGAACTGATAGGAAAACCGATTTGCGGACCTGCACTAAAGCCGAAATATGTGCCGGGAATATTCCAACGATACATAACTTCAAAGTTGAGCAAGGCATACTTCACTTCTGTGATATGCTCGGTCTTTGTGTCTTTAACTTGTGATTGACCATTTATTTCAAAGTTCGATGGGTACTGGTCACCGGCTACGGTAAAATATGCCGGCTGATAATCATACATCAAACGAGCAATAATAGAGGAATTGGAATTAACCACATCTCCTAAAAGATATTCACCGGTCATACCGGCATAAAAGCCGTTTTCTGTACCGGAATCAAATTCCGGACAAGGAGCCGGCAATGATTGTGATTGCAAACCACCCGAATGTAAAGATCTATTAAAACCGGCAACAGGTCCCACATAGATTCTTGGCGGTTTTTTACTCGGATTCAAAGGGTCAGCATCAGCTTCAATACCGCTGCCACCTCTCCCGATGCTTTTACAGCCCCACCAACCGGTGCTCGCCACTAACAAAAGTACCACCACGTAGAATTTACGCATTATCTAACTCCCTTTCCTTAATGTTTGGATCGTAAGAAAACAGAAACACTCCATTACTCTCAGCAAGTACGCTCACAGCATACATGCGCATTTACTTTTCTCAAATTTAACAGAAACAAATTCTCTAAACAAACATATTTTACATTCTGCAAAAAAATTTTGTCTTTATTGCGTGTTTTATGCAGTTTTTGGGCTGTTTTTGGGCTGTTTTTGACAATTTTACAGCAAACCTGAATGTGCGAGATTTTTCATTATGAATGCATGTTCATCATTCGATTATCACTTTTTCATAGTCATGGTAGCCCAGTGTTAAGTAATTTTGCCCTTATTTTTTGATACATACTTTACCTTCCAATGTCTGATTACATCCATCTGCACAATCATACTCATTATTCACTTCTTGATGCCGCGTGCACGCCCGATCAACTGATAGCTGCAGCAAAAGAAGATGGGCAAAATGCCATAGCACTCACCGACCACGGCGTTATGTTCGGGTGCTATGAATTTTACAAGAAAGCAAAAAAAGCCGGTATCAAGCCCATACTTGGCTGTGAAGTCTATATTGCCAATGGTTCGCGTTTTGACCGCTCAGCACGTAAAGCAGGCAATAAGCAAAGAAATTACTATCACCTTGTGCTTTTGGCAAAAAATGATGTCGGCTATAAGAACTTGATGAAGCTCTGCACCTTAGGACATACGGAAGGATTTTACTATAAACCCCGCATAGACCGAGAATTACTTGTGCAATATCGTGAGGGACTTATCGCTTTATCTGCCTGTATGTCCGGCGTTATTAATGCGCCGCTTATTGAAGGTAATTATGAAGAAGCCAAACGCAATGCTATCTGGTATAAAGAAACTTTCGGGGAGGATTTTTACATAGAATTGCAAAATCATGGCTTGCCCGGTGATGATATCGTTATGGCACAAGCACCCCGCATTGCCTCGGAAGTAGGCATATCGCTGATTTGCTCTAATGATTGCCATTATATTCGCAAAGATCAAGCTGTTGCCCATAATGTTTTGCTCAATATACGTGATGTTTCGGCGGCAAATTCGGGTCAGGTGGACATCTATAATCTACGTTATGGTAAACCAGAGATGTACTTCAAAACGCAACAGGAGATGAAAGACTTGTTTAAAGAGTTTCCGCAAGCCATTGAAAATACAATGGAAGTGGCTGAGAAGTGTGATGTGGATTTGAAGACTGATCTTAAAATGCCCATATTCCCTATTCCTTCGGACTCTAAAGCAAAAGACCTTGATGAATACTTAAAAGACCTCACGTATCAAGGTTTAGAAAAACGCTACAAAACAATGACACAAGAAATTTTAGAACGTGTTGAGTTTGAGCTTGATGTTATCAAAAAAATGGGATTCCCGGGCTATTTTCTTATTGTGCAAGACTTTATTGCTGCAGCAAGAAAAAAAGGCGTGAGTGTTGGACCGGGAAGAGGTTCGGCAGCGGGCAGTGTTGTTGCTTATGCCTTGGGCATTATCAATGTGGACCCTCTCAAATATGATTTACTCTTCGAACGCTTTCTGAATCCCGACCGTATATCAATGCCTGATATTGATATTGACTTCAATGATGAAAAACGCGATGTGGTTATTGAATATGTGAAAGAAAAATACGGAGCAGAATCGGTTGCACAAATAATTACATTTGGTACACTCTCAACACGTGCTGTGCTTAAAGACGTAGGCAGGGTTCTAGGCATTGACCACCGCGTCATCAATGACATCACATCAAAGATACCTGTCATACAAGGTAAGGTAACCCCATTAAAAGAAGCACTTGAGTTGCCGGAACTGCGTTGGGTACAAGACAGCAACGATCCCAAGATTCGTGAAACCATTAACTATGCACTTACCTTAGAAGGGCTGGCTCGCAATACGTCCTTACATGCCGCAGGAGTCATCATTGCACCGGGAGATGTATCGAATTATGTGCCTCTTTATCGCTCAGCCGATGGGCACAATGCCACCCAATTCACCATGAAAGACATCGAAGATGCCGGCTTACTAAAAATGGACTTTCTTGGCTTGCGCACCTTATCAATTCTTGACAACATTATTGAACAAGTTCAAACAAATCATAATATTACCATTGATGTTGATGCGCTTGATTTAGAGGATATCAAGACCTATGAACTTTTAGGCAAGGGTAAAACCTTAGCGGTATTTCAATTTGAATCGGACAAAATGGCAGAGTATTTGTCGAAGCTCAAGCCCACAACCTTAGAAGATTTAATTGCAATGAATGCACTGTACCGACCGGGACCAATGGATAATATACCGGATTTTATTGACAGGAAACAAGGGCGCAAGGCAATCACGTATCTCCACCCGATTATGGAGAAATCACTCTCGAAAACCTATGGTATCATCGTCTATCAAGAGCAAGTTATGCAATTGGCGCGTGACCTTGCCGGATTTACTTTAGCCCAAGCCGATACAATGCGCCGAGCAATGGGAAAAAAAGATGCAAATACGATGTTGAAACTAAAAGAAGATTTTATACAAGGAGCAATGCACAATAGTATCTCCGAAGATCTTGCCTCCGAGATATTTGACTTAGTATTAAAATTTGCTCAATATGGATTTAACAAATCACATTCGACAGCATATGCCTATTTAGCTTATCAAACAGCATGGTTCAAAGCTCATTACACAGCAGAGTTTCTTGCAGCCAATATGACTGCGGAATTGAACGACATGGCAAAACTTGTTCGACTTATCAATGAAGCCGAAGATTTTGGCATTACTGTTGAGCCGCCGGATGTGAACCGTTCCTACCCACAATTCAAAGCCATTAATTCAAAAACTATTTCTTTTGGACTTGCGGGGATAAAAGGAGTAGGCACCGCCGCTGTGGACGCAATGGTTGCAGCACGAATGAATGATAATCCGCATAACCTTCCGCACGGCAAGCCATTTACTTCCATCTTTGATTTTGCAAAAAGAGTTGACTACAAGCATATCAATCGCCGCGTGTTGGAAGCTCTGATTCATGCCGGTGCTTTCGACCCCTTAAAAAACGGACATCGTGCGCAGCTTTTTATCGCAATAGACGATGTGCTGGACTATGCCAAAGCATTAGCGTCATCCGGCAATAATACAATGGAATCTTTGTTTGGCGGTGACGATGCTGTTTCCATCGTTGAGCCGCGGCTGCCCAATATATCGCCATATAGCGAAAGTGAACGTCTGAAAAAAGAAAAAGATGTTCTCAATCTGTTTTTAAGTGGCCACCCTCTGAATAAATGGTCAGCCCATATCGCCGCTTTTTCTCATATAACTCTAAAAGAAAGGGAACATCCCATCATTGGTAAAGGTGGGCAAGTGTGCGGTATGATAAAATCTGTGCGCACCCGTTTGGATAAACGTGAGAACACTATTGCATTCCTTGAATTTGAAGACTTCACGGCACAAGGCGAAATTGTGATATGGAGCGATACTTATAAACTGTACAGTCATCTTCTGATTGAAGACTCTGTTGTATTGGTGCGTGGAAAAATTGAGATACAAAATGATCAAATGAAAATTACTGCCGATGAGATTATACCGATGAGCGAAACCCTACCCAAATATGCAAAGGGCTATACCATACAGATAGAATTGACGGAAACAACCGAAGATGCAATGAAATCACTCGCATCCTTGGCAAAAAATAATACTAAACAAAGCTCACTTACATTTTTGTTTAAGGAAAATGGTACTATAACTTCCCGATTTACTTCGGCAGCATCAAATATGGAACTCTCTCAAGCTATGTATGAAAAGATCGTGACCATCTTTGGTAAAAAGAATGTAACATTCGAGGTTTTTTGAAATATTTTAATCACCTACGCAGGAAAATACAAGACAAGAAAGCACAAATGCTATGTTTTTTCAGATTTTTTTTGTAGTTTAGCCACAGCAGCATCAAAAATTATACCATTTTGTATAGAAATCGAAGGACAGGTCGGGGGATTATGTTTCTTATAGATTCCATTCTCATAGATGAACGTATCATCACAGATCGGTTTCTGTGTGATACCAAGCAATGCAAAGGAGCGTGTTGCACATTGTCCGGTGGCGGAGGGGCTCCCTTGCGTGAATCGGAAGTGCAAGAGATACAATCCGCATTGGTTCATGCCCTACCCTATCTGCCGGAAAAATCAACCGATTACATTTCAAATCAAGGATTTATACATGTCAATGACGATGGTTCTATTGAAACTCTTTGCATTGACAACAAAGACTGTGTGTTTGTTTATTATGAGAATAGTATTGCTAAATGCTCACTCGAAAAAGCATACAACAATGAATTGACAACATTCAAAAAACCAATTTCATGTCATCTATTTCCTTTAAGAGTTCGCAACTTCGGCGGTGATTTTCTTTCATACGAACCATTCGACGAGTGTGAATATGCTCTTGAAAATGGCAAGAATAACAATGTTGCAATCATAGACTTCTTAAAAGAACCGATTATTCGCCTTTATGGAGAACAATGGTATAATACATTACGAACCCATGCACAACATTCCATGACTTCCTCGGGAGAAATCGTATGAAAATGTCTTTGAGTTTGACGACCTCACTGCAACAAACGCTTACGCCGCAACAGATCCAATATCTGAAATTATTACAGTTGCCTATTCTTCAATTGGAACAACATATTCGCCAAGAAATCGAAGAAAATCCAATGCTCGAGGAGGTGAACGAAATTGACAATTATGAAGAATTGCAAGAACCGGAGTTTATTCCGCAATCAGAAAAAGATGAACAAGTATTTTCTGCGTCGCCTGATAGTTATGATGACAATGATTCCTATGGTGGTGATGAACAGGACTATTTTACTACAGAATTGAATGAATCGGTCACTGATCCATTTGAATTTTACGAAACTGCTTGGCAAGACAATACCATAAGCGATCAGCCCAGAGATTATGATGATGATGATGACAATGGTTTCGGATTTCAAATCAAAGAACATCGGAGTTTTTTTGATGAACTCACCGATCAATTTCGTTTACTCGAAATAAACAGTGTCGAAAGAATTATCGGTGAATGTATTATCGGTAATTTAGATGATGACGGTTATTTGCGACGCGACTTAAAAGAATTATTAGAAGAAATTAACGATGAAATCATTGACATTAACCATGAAATCATAAAACAAGACAAACAGGCACACACCGACCAAGAAATACACCCGACAGAAGATGATACAAGTAATCCGGCACTGCAATATGCACTTGATGCAACATTTAAGTCCAGCGCAACATTATTTAAAAAAAATACTGCA
>JAFLBY010000185.1 GCA_017302855.1 Candidatus Kapaibacterium sp. | reverse complement strand
ACGGGATATGCTTTTCGAGCAATTGCCCAGTGTTGATACATGGGGTAAGAATGCTATACTTGTTCCCATACAACAACCAAGCAATACGGGCACCCCAACACTCAATGATATATACAGAGTATATGCTGCTTTCGATTCCACAACGGTCACTGTGAATGGTACGGTCGTCGCCACACTTAATAAAGGAACCTTTTTTCAAGGGGAAGTCCGCAGCCCATTAGTGATAGAAACTTCTCGTGCATCCATGCCGATGTATTACAAAAAGACATCCGGCTTTGGCAATACAGGACAAGAGTTTCCGGACGGCGATCCATTTATGATGTTTTTGCCACCAACCGAGCAATACATATCAGAATGCACTATACTTTGTCCAGAAGTTATTCAACAAGGTAATAAAGAATACAATCAACATTATATCACCTTAATTGTTCATGATAATGCCTTGGACAGCGTAACGATAGATCAGTCGCAAGTAGCACGCAGTCAATTTGCCGATATACCGAATTCACCGTACTCTTATGTGCATCTGTTCGTCACACCAACATCCCACACTGTCCGATGTTCACGCCCCATGGGGGTTTTTGTGTATGGCTTCGGTCCTGCGGTAAGTTATGGCTATGTTGGGGGTATGCGCTTCGAATCAATCACTATCCCCGACCCACCTGATACAACCGAACCATGCGACAGAAGAACATTGTCAAAGGGTTTACCGAATTTGTATTATAAGGTTAATGGTATAGATAATCAAAGAACCATAGTCAGCATTGATAATTCCAATGGACTCTGCGCAGGCGATAAAGTCCTCATGATACAAATGCAAGGAGCTAATATCATCACCACAGACAATGCAGATTTCGGACGCATCGAAGAGATAGGTAATGCAGGCAACTATGAGTTTGCACGAGTAATCAAGGTGGATTCACAGAAAGTGACACTGAGTGCACCGCTCAAGCTACAGTATAACCCGACTGGCAAGGTACAATTGGTTCTTATTCCGGAATACACGGATTATACATTGAGCAAACCTTTAAGCTGCAAAGCGTGGGATGGTAATGTGGGCGGCGTATTGGCATTTTCCGTTGGTGGCACATTAAGAATGTCATCGTTTATTGATGTGACAGGCAAGGGCTTTCGTGGTGGAGCTGTGGCAAATGCACCTGTAAGCGCACCGGAACATACGACAGGATATGTAAGCAGCATAGATTCTACCCGTTTCAGCAGAAAAGGCGAAGGTATTTACGGTTGGGATAATGCACAACACAGAGCAGGACGCGGCGCAGCGGCATCCGGCGGCGGCGGCGGTAATAATCACAATGCAGGCGGCGGGGGCGGCAGCAATGCTGGCTGTGGCGGCAATGGCGGTTACGGATTCGTTGACTATAAAGGTAATCGCGAAACCACGCAAGGTATAGGTGCTTATGCTCTCGGCTTCACACCCGATAAACTCTTTATGGGCGGCGGCGGCGGAGCCGGACATTCCAATGAAAACACCGGAACAAGCGGCGGCAATGGTGGCGGAATTGTTATTATTCAAGCAAAAGAGATTATCGCAGATAATCAGTTAATAGTATCACAAGGTGAAAGCACAAAAAATATCTATTATGATGGCATTGGGGGTGGCGGCGCAGGCGGGAGCATAATATTAGACACTCGTAGAATCATCGGCTCATTAATAGTAGATGTTCGCGGAGGCAGCGGAGGCTCGCTTATGCAGCACAAAGATGGACCCGGCGGCGGAGGAGGAGGCGGATTAATCGGCTTTACAATGAACCAAGTGGGCAGCAATGTCAAGCAGTTCATCTTAGGCGGGGGCGGTGGCTCGAACAATGTATCACAAAGAGAAGGTACAACAAATGGCTGTCCGGGTATATCAAGAACCGGTTATATATTAAGCGGCGACACCACCATAGTATTATCACTTCAAGAAAACGAAGAAAATAATACAACACTCTTTCCGAATCCTGCTCATAATTTTATACTTGTCAGCAACATTTTGGGAGAAATTATTGAAATTATCAATGTACTCGGAGCAACAATAGTTCCGACAAGTATCAAAGAAGGCGAATTTGAGAGAATAGATATTTCATCATTACCCAATGGTTTATATATTCTTCGAACAAATAAAGATAATTATCCGTTTATTATCAACAGAAACTAAGATACACCGATAGCGTGGGACTAAAAGATCATAAAAAATGCATATTTACATGTGAATATAGAAATGATAAGAGGATTGACAGTATTATTGATGGTATGCGTTGTATGTTCATCGGCAGTATATGCTCAACAATTAACAACATTGCAAACAATAAAGCTGTCACAAACAGAATTACTGAAAGCTAAGGGCGTAATTACGACAGAATTTCTCACAAAAAAGAAGAAATCAATTGGTCAATTTGATGCAATTAATGTACATGATATAGTAGCGGCATATTTGGAAAAAATAGCAGAATCAATCCGAAGAAGAGTTGTGTTCATAGCAGAATCGGAAGACGGCACAAAGCAAACTTTCACACTTGCGGACATACGCCCTGACATATCTCCTCTGCCGGCTATCTTGCTATTACGACGCACGATAACTATTACAAACGATACACTTCGCCTAACAGATACGGGCAACTTACGATCAGCACTTGATCAAGCCTTAGGTGGAGTCATCGTAAAAAGATTACATCTGCCATTTCAGGACATAACTCAAGATATATCAAATGCTTTCCAACCTATGAGCATTATCTTTCCGCTTGACGGAAAACCCATCAGAACACTATCAAATGTTCGTACTCTTTATATTTGTCATATTGAAAACAAATAAGTGACATCTTTACAATGGACTTTACAGCAATGACAACAACAATAAGTATCTGCGGTTCAGGAACAATGGGGCGCGGTATTGCCCTCTCATGTATTCAAAACGGTTATACGGCGTACCTGTATGACATTGACGGAAAAGCTCTTGACCAGAGTATAGTCACTATAAAGAAACAATTAATGACATTAGTGGAAAAAGGCAAAATCTCAGGTGAAGCGGCACAATCAGCCGAACAACGATTATTTGCCACACAATCATTGTCAGATATTGCTAAAGGTGATATAATCATCGAAGCAATCATTGAAAACTTACAGATAAAAAATGAGTTGTTTAGCGCCATCGAACAACATGGTATTTCCGATAATACAATCTTAGCCAGCAATACTTCCTCTATTTCAATAAATGCTCTTGCAAAGTCACGGTTATCACCCGCAAATTTCTTAGGATTACATTTTTTCAATCCCCCACAAATTATGAAATTAGTGGAAATTATAAGGGCAAATCGGACTTCTGAACAATCTATAGAAATTGCCTATAAATTTGCAGTTTCATTAGGCAAAGTTCCTGTTATTGCCAAAGATGTTCCCGGATTTATTGTGAATAGGGTTGCCAGAAATTACTACAATGAAGCAATGCGCATTGCCACAGAGCAAGCAGCGGATATTTCCACCATTGATGCAGCCATGAAAAATTGGGGCTTTAAAATGGGACCATTCGAGCTGATGGATTTAATTGGCAATGATGTTAATTTAGAGGTTACAAAATCGGTATATTCTCAATATTTCAATGAACCTCGCTTTTCACCCTCTACTATGCAGCAAGATATTGTCAATGCCGGGATGTATGGCAAAAAGACTCAGAGTGGTTTTTATGACTATTCACAACAATAGTGTTAGAAAATCTCAATAAAACAAATGTTGATGAAGAAATTTAAACAAATCGCTGCGATAAAATATTCACTACCAAAAGATTATGTACTATTGTTATGGGTTGTTGTTGCTTTCTGTGCATCTCAAGCCTCTTCGCAGGAAGTTACGCCAAGATATTATGAACGAAATACATTATACCCAAATGGAGTATTAGAGATTGGCGCTTTGGGTATGTTTACAAAATATTTTGGTGAGTTTTCCGATGAACGATTCGGATATACTATCGGTATGCAATCTCGGTATCTTATGCCCTTTCTTCCGGAGCTAGGTTTGGGCTTTAGAATTGCACATGGCACAATCGATTACAATAGGCGATTTAGACCCAAATTCGGAGATGATTTTCGTAGGCAATTCCCTGTTGGTTTATATCCTGATGCATTAGATTTTGCACAAAGTAGAAGTACCAAATATACAGTGTTCGATCCTTTAATTTTTATAAATATATTTCCGAGAAGCCCAATTAATTATTATGTTTTTGCGGGTTATTCAGTCATGGCTTTTTATCCACAGGAAATAGAATCAGCCCCGCTATCGAATCAAGGTATCAGATTAAATTATATTGATTGGAAAGATGAAGATAACTTTAGCACACATTGGACAGGTGGTGTGGGTATGGATTTTTATATATCACGTAGAGTATCTATTGGTGCACAGTTTGCTTTCAGAAATATTCAAACAGACTTTCTTGATGGCTATGCACAAATAGATGAGAATGGGATTCCAACATTACCGGATAATTTCATTGAATCAGGAATAAAACTATCAGCGTATTTTTTTAATGACGAAGATGTAGATAATGATGGAATTGACAATGAAACTGAAGAAAAAATGGGGCTAAATCCATTTTCAGTAGATTCAGATGATGACGGTATGTCTGATTATGATGAAATCTATGTTTATAAAACTAATGCACTATCGAATGATACCGATTTGGATGGCATTCCTGACATAGTGGAGATAACTAAATATTTTACTGATCCGACGAAAAAAGATACTGATGATGACTCACTCTCTGATGCAGATGAAGTAGCAATATTTTTCACAAATCCGAGAGCAGCAGATACTGATAAGGATTCATTGCCCGATGCGGAAGAAATTAGGATTGGAACAAATCCTCTCACTCCTGATACCGACGGCGACAACATACCCGATGCCTTAGATAAATGCCCCAAATTATCTGGATTAAATACCTATGACGGCTGTCCGGCACCACAAAAAATTGACACTCTTATTGTACGAGATACGGTTATTCGAGAAAAAATTACCGTAAAAGAAGGCCAGTCTTATTCGCCTTTTGGAATTAATTTTGAAACTGCGAAAGCAGAGATTAAACCTGAGTCTGAAATTATCCTTGATGATGTCGCTCAGTGGTTGAAAAAGAACCCTTCAATTATTGTTGAAATTCGAGGACATACTGATGCGACAGGAACAGCAGAAGCTAATAAATCACTTTCAGAATTACGTGCTTTAGAAGTAATGAAATATCTGATTCTAAACGGGATTTCTGCAAAAAGACTATCAGCTGTTGGTTATGGTTCATCGAAACCTATTTCAGATAACACAACAGAAAAAGGTAAAGCAAAAAACAGGCGTATTGAGTTTTTTGTCAAAAAATCTGACTAGAATATACTTCAAAATAGTGTGTATCTCATAGTTATGCATTATCATTTACATAGTATTACCACCACCGATTAAACCACCGCCACCTTCATTACCTTTGCGTTTATTATTTGTCGGTGCTTCATTAATTCTGTATGATAGTGTTGCAGTCATATAAGTAAAATCTCTTCTGTTTTGTAATTCGGTAGAAAAATTTGTACCAGCGACAGAACCACCAAAACGAGCTGTGTTGAGAAAATCAATCCAATTAAATGAAAGAGATAATTTCTTCTCATATAAATTTTGTTTGATAGCAAAGTTTGCGAATGAAAACTCAAATCGTTTTCCTTGTGTAACAACAATCGGAGATGTATATTCTGCATATAATTGAAAAACTGTATTCTCAGAAAGGATATACGTTGTAATAAGTTTGCCCATCCAAGCATAGCTTTGTTGCAGATATGCAACACCATTATCGCGTGCTTCTGTTTTCTGATAGAATAAAGATAGGTCCGCATTAAACTTTATTTCTTTCATCATATCAATCACACTGCCTATTTGTACGCCATAGTTTATGGTTCTTCCAATATTCATAGGTCTTTCAATAATAACTATATTATTAACTTTTTCTCTAAATCGCGGATTAATGACATTATCCGTAAATCGGGCAAACAGTTCATTATTGATTAGACCAAAGTCGGACTGATACAAGAAACCGAACTCAAAGGACTGAGTATATTCCGGCATTAATTGTGGATTACCTGTTCTCCAGATGAGTGAGTCCGTTTTATCTAAAAAAGGATTAAGTAATGGTCCTTCGGGACGATGTATTCGTTTTGAATATGAGACTTGTAAAGAACTATACTCAGAGAATGGATAACTCAATGAAATTGAAGGAAAAACATCTATAAACTGTCTGGAAAAGTTTAG
>JAFLBY010000184.1 GCA_017302855.1 Candidatus Kapaibacterium sp. | reverse complement strand
GCTTGATATGGCTGCTGCTGATACTGTTGTGTTTGATAAAACCGGTACATTAACCAATGCAGAAGCCGATGATGTACAATTTCATGGACAAAATTTGAACGATATTCATAGAATATATATATGTGCATTAGCAAAACATTCATCCCATCCTCTTGCTCATGCTATTTATCGTTCATTGCAGTATAATGCCGCTGATATTATTCCCGATGATTTTTCAGAAACCATTGGTGAAGGTATTGAGGCACGTTATGATGATGTATTTATTCGTTTCGGTTCATACAATTTTGTACAAAAAGCAAATGCAGACCAAGACAATATTCACCATATAGAACAAAGCACAGTTCACATATCTATTAATGACATTTATTATGGATATTTTGCCATTCATAATTCGTTCCGTACAGGGATAGAACAAATTCTCATGGTAATGAATAATGATTATGGTGTACATATCTTGTCGGGCGATTCGCCCAAAGATGCTGGACATCTTAAAAAATTCATTCCTAATGTTCCTATGAGTTTCCGTCAAAAACCGGAAGATAAAATGCAATATGTTCGGGACTTATCAAAAAATCATACAGTAATGATGGTTGGTGATGGTCTTAATGATGCAGCAGCATTGCAGGCAAGCGCCGTAGGAATTGCTATTACCGAAAACACAGCGGCATTTACTCCGGCATGTGATGCAATATTATCGGCAGATACTTTAGCGGAACTCCCTGTATTTCTTGAGTATGCACGTTATACCAAACGAACGATTATTCGAGCATTTATCATATCTGTTTTTTACAATATTTTAGGGCTTTGGCTTGCTTCAACAGCACAGCTGACGCCATTAATAACAGCAATACTTATGCCTATAAGTTCATTATCCATAGTTGCGTATGTGGTGTGGAGTTTGCAATTAGAGGCAAAAAAAAGGAGAATAGTATGAGCATAATTTTCATGTTAATATTTTTCAGCATACTCGTTGCCGGAGGATTTCTTTTTGCTTTTTTCAAAGCAGTACGAACAGGGCAATTCGATGACATGGAAACCCCTGCAATGCGCATCTATCTTGATGAAGAACCAACAATTGTCAATAAAAGAAACACTTAATTATTTAATAGTGTATTTGTATAATTTTTTTGGAGGATTTCCATGCAAAACAGTCATCTCGAACGATTTGAATACGACAATGCGATCGTTCGGAATTTCTCGGTGGCAACAGTAATCTGGGGCATAGTCGGCTTTCTTGTCGGTATTATTATTGCCTTAAAATTAGTCTATCCGGAATTTCTGAATTTTCTACCGGAATTATCGTACGGACGCTTACGTCCTTTGCATACCAATGCTGTTATTTTTGCTTTTGCGGGCAATGTCATGTTCGCAGGGATTTATTATTCATTGCAAAGATTGTGTAAGAGCAGAATGTTCAGCGACATGTTAAGTAAAATCCATTTTTGGGGCTGGCAAACGATTATTGTGTCGGCGGCTCTTACTCTACCTTTTGGCATTACGACAAGTAAAGAATATGCTGAATTAGAATGGCCTATTGATATTGCAATTGCGCTTATATGGGTTGCTTTCGGTGTAAATATGATGGGTACTATATGGAAACGTCGTGAAAAACACATGTATGTTGCAATTTGGTTTTATATAGCAACATTTTTAACAGTAGCTTTATTGCATATTGTTAATTCATTTGAATTACCCGTTTCATTCTTGAAAAGTTATTCTTTTTATGCCGGTGTTCAAGACGCTCTTGTGCAATGGTGGTATGGTCACAATGCAGTGGCATTTTTCCTTACAACGCCATTTTTAGGTTTAATGTATTACTTTATTCCTAAAATTGCCGAGCGTCCGGTTTATTCATATAAATTATCCATTGTACACTTTTGGGCATTAATATTCTTGTATATCTGGGCTGGTCCTCACCATTTATTATATACAGCATTACCTGATTGGGCACAATCGCTCGGTACGGTGTTTTCTGTGATGCTTATTGCTCCATCGTGGGGCGGTATGATTAATGGATTACTGACATTACGCGGTGCATGGGATAAAGTGCGTGAAGAACCGGCATTAAAATTCTTGGTAGTCGCAGTGACCGGTTACGGTATGTCCACATTTGAGGGACCGATGATGTCCTTGAAAAATATTAATGCGCTTACTCATTACACCGATTATATCATAGGTCACGTTCATCTTGGTGCACTTGCATGGAATGGCGGTGTGGGATTTGCGATATTATATTACATGTTCCCCAAAATGTATCGTACACAATTATTTTCCAAAAAACTTGCGAATATTCATTTTTGGATTGCCACACTTGGTATTATGTTTTATGCGATTCCGATGTATTGGGGTGGTATTACACAAAGTTTAATGTGGAAAGAATTTACTGCTGACGGCGTATTGCGCTATGCCAATTTCCTTGAAACAGTTTCTCAATTGATGCCTATGTATGCTATTCGTGCAGTAGGCGGCACTTTATATTTGATAGGCGGTTTAGTCGGCGGATATAACTTGTATAAAACGGCAAAAAGCGGCATACTTGTTCGTAATGAAGAAGCGTATGCAGCACCATTAGCAAAAGCTGCCCCATCACATGCAGAAGGATGGCATCGTATATTGGAAAGAATGCCTATGCGTTTTTCTGTGTGGGTTGTTGTAGCAGTGGTCATAGGTGGTGTGATTGAATTTGTGCCAACATGGTTAGTCAAAGAAAATATTCCTACGATAACAAGCGTAAAACCATATACGCCACTTGAAATTGAAGGACGTGATTTATATATTCGTGAAGGATGTGTCGGATGTCATTCACAAATGATTCGCCCATTCCGTTCCGAAACAGAACGTTACGGCGAATATTCAAAAGCGGGCGAATATGTTTATGATCATCCATTTTTATGGGGATCGAAACGTACCGGACCCGACTTACATCGTATTGGCGGTAAATATCCTGATTCATGGCATTTTATGCACATGAAAGATCCACAATCTACTTCGCCAAAGTCAATTATGCCTGCTTATGCATGGATGTATGAAAAAGCAATAGACTATTCACATCTTGAAGGAAAAATTATTACACTCAGAAAATTGGGTGTTCCTTATCCTGAAGGATTTGAAAAAGAAGCCGAAGCAGATGCTAAAGCACAAGCAGAGAAAATTGCGCAGAATTTACAATCAAGTAAATTTGATATAACTGCCGATAAAGAAATTATAGCGATGATTGCATATTTGCAACGTTTGGGCACGGATATTAAAGCAAAAAACACAGCCGGAAACTAATATTTATCACGAAAGAATACAATTATGAAAAGTAATGTGTTACAAGCAATAGTAGGTATAGAGGTTTTTCCTTTGATTTCCTTGATTATCTTTGTTGGTGTATTTACCGCAATGTTTATCTGGGTTTTCAAAATGGATAAAAGCAGTGCTAATTCAATGGCGGAAATTCCATTACAAGATGGAAACCGTGATGAAATTTTTAATCGAAATTTGTAATATAATAATAGGAGAATCACAATGGCACAAGGTCGAAAAGACGAGTTGCTTGACCACGATGCGGACGGGATACAAGAGTACGATAACAGCTTGCCGCGCTGGTGGTTATACGGTTTTTATTTTACCATTATTTTTTCTGTTGTCTATATGGTTCATTATCATGTTTCCGGCACCGGAAAATTAATGACAGCAGAATATGAAGAAGAAATGCAAGCGGCTGAGTCAATCAAAAAAATAGCAGAAGCAAATGCACCTAAAAAAGAATTGCCGACATCGCCGCTTACTGATGCTGCAAGTCTAAAAAAAGGTCAAGAAATTTTTGAAAGTACCAATAGTCTTTGTGCTACATGCCATCGTCCGGACTTAGGAGGACAAGTAGGTCCAAATTTGACCGACGAATATTGGATTCACGGTTGTGATTTACCAACAATTATGAAAAATATCACAACAGGATTTCCTGAAAAAGGTATGTTACCTTACGGTTCAACAAATAAATTAACCGATGAGGAATTGGTACAAGTAGCAAGTTATATCTTGTCAAAACAGGGCAGTAATCCTCCGGATCCTAAGCCAATAGAGCCGGAACGCGATGTCAAATGTGGTGCCAATGCCGGCACAGAACAAAATACGGTTGCAACAACTGATACGGCAGTAAAGCAACACTAAAAGATTTATACATTTCACCACACTCCGAGAAACGCATCTAAAGCCGGAGGATTTCAAAAAATCCTCCGGCACGGTGCGCAAAATTAATGCGGAGATTATGAATTCATTGCCCATATATTCCACAACAATTGATTTATTATTATGGCAATTATTGAAATCTCGGAAATTGAAGACCACGAAACATTTAGGAATGAACTTGCAAGTATTGCGCATGATGGGCGCAGAAAATGGATTTATGCACGTAAACCTTCAGGAAAGTTTACACAGTACAGAACATATCTAAGTTATGTACTTTTAGCGTTTCTCTTTTTTGCTCCTTATCTGAAAATCAATAATCATCAATTTATGCTGTTCAATATTATTGAACGTAAATTTGTGATATTTGGTATTCCTTTCTGGACACAGGATTTTTATCTGGCTTTACTACTGATTCTTTTTTTATTGGTCACACTCGTTGTTTACACTTCGATATTTGGTAGAATTTGGTGTGGTTGGCTCTGCCCGCAAACAGTATTTATGGAAATGATATTTCGTAAAATAGAGTTTGCCATAGAAGGTAGTCCGAAACAACAAATTACATTGGATAATGGGGCGTGGACAAAGGAAAAAGTATGGAAGAAAGGATTGAAGCATAGTATTTTCTTTGCTATTTCTTTTATTATAGCCAATACTTTTCTTTCATATATTATCGGTTCTGATCAATTATGGAAAATAATTCTTGACCCTCCGCAACAACATCTTGTAGGTCTTACTGCCATCACAGTGTTCAGTATAGTTTTCTATGCGGTGTTTGCGCGTTTTCGTGAGCAGGCATGTATTATTGTTTGTCCTTATGGACGCTATCAATCAGCATTGGTTGATGAAGATACTATTGCCGTGACTTATGATTTTAAACGTGGCGAACCGCGTGGGAAATTTACGAAAGAGGACAAAGCAGCACAACTGCGAGGCGAAAAACTACATGATAAAGGCGATTGTATAGATTGTCATCAATGTGTGACGGTGTGTCCAACCGGTATAGATATTCGTAATGGTATCCAATTAGAATGTGTTAATTGCACAGCATGTATTGATGCTTGTGATGATGTGATGACAAAAATACAAAAGCCGAAAGGACTTATTCGTTATGCTTCGAATTCATCAATAAAAGATGGAAAAAAAATACATCTTTCTGCGCGTTCAAAAGCGTATGGTGTTGTGTGGTTATTGGTAATGACTGTGTTGGTAACATTATTTATGAATCGAAAAATGCTGCATGTGCTTGTCTTGCGCCAACCCGGAACAACATTCGCCGTGATGTCGCATGATAAATATGCTAATTTTTTCCATGTTCAACTTCTTAATAAAAAAAATAATTCCAAAGAAGTATCAATGAAAATAATTTCTCCTCAGAATGGGGAATTAAAACCATTATCAGATTTGGTTCACATTAATGGTCAGCAAGAAAAAGAAGGAAGAATGATGATTATATTCCCGAAATCTTCTTTGTCACCGGATGGCAGCACTGATGTTGTTATTGAGGTGAGTGAAAATGGTACAATAGCGGATTATGTCAAAACAAAGTTTATTTCTCCCAACAAATAATAATTTTATAACTTTTCTCGGAAGACTATTATGAAAATTCAGTGGAATTGGGGTAAAGGCATCGCGGTTGTCTATATACTTTTTGTTATTGGTACATTAAGCTTTGTCACATTTGCTTTTACGCAAAAAGTCGAATTAGTAAGTAATGATTATTATGCGCAAGAGATAGATTATCAAAATCGGATAGAACAAACCGAACGCGCAAATGCCTTGGAAGAACATGTTGATATCAGCTATGATACAAACAATAATTCTGTCATCATTATATTTCCTTCAATGGCTTTACCAGAAGATGGCAGTGTACATTTTTATCATCCTTCTACATCTTCTTTCGATCGTATTATCCCAATAAAAAAATCTATGAATAACCGTTTCGATTTTAATATCGACGGTTATCAGAAGGGGCGTTGGAAAGTTGCAATCACTTGGAGTTCCGGCGGTAAAAAATATTATTATCAACACATGATAAATTTATGATAACGGCATCATTTTTATTGTCTTCGGCATTTATTCTTGGTTTTGCCGGAAGTATGCACTGTGTGGGGA
>JAFLBY010000183.1 GCA_017302855.1 Candidatus Kapaibacterium sp. | reverse complement strand
ATTCCGGCAGATAAGTCCATAAGATCAAGAGGAATGTTGTGCTCACCTTCGGATAATTCACCAATGAAAAGCTCTTTTATTTTACTTCCTTGCAAAGAATAAAGTACTACAGAATAGTTACCTTGTTGTTTGAGCGAAACGGGCAAAAGAGTTTTTCTGTCTTTTTGAACAGGGTTAGGAATATTTTGGTGAATTTTGAAAAAAGACCCTACACTTTCAAATGGGGCTTTGTTGAGAATATCTATACCTAAATAAATATCTATTCCTCCTTCATACCCTGCGGCGACATCATTTATGCCATCATTATTGACATCGCCAATAGAAGAAAAATTTACTTCCCAGTTATATTTATCTTGGTATTTGACATAAGCGTATAAAGTAGTATCATTCCAAATATCAGAAGAGAATACCCCAAAATGATAGGCATTATTTATAAGAGTAGGATGAATGAGAGTTTGTGTTCCAACTCCAGTAATACTTGAACTAAGAACCGATTCAACGGACGAGCCAAAATTTTTCGTTTTTTTAGATCCTACAAATTTATCATTTTCTATTTTCCAAATTTCTGAAGCAATAATATCGTCACGATTTGCAACTAGGATTGTAATTTTTGAGGATTCATCATAGATAAAGAATGTTGATAAGTAATCATAAATCTTCTCATCAGAACTTCCTTTGGACTTTTCTATACTATCAAGTTGTTCCAAGGCAACAGATGGTTGATTGCCTGTATAGGTAATAGTGACGGCATAGATAGTAAAACTTTCAAAAGAACCCCAATCATAATAGAATATGATGCGTGGTTTGCCCGATTCCGAAAAATAACTACCTATATAATGACTTGTTTCGACAGGGAAACTTACCCTCACGGCAGAAATCTTACTGATGTCTTTATTCCCTAAGATTATATCAAAATTTCTATTTGTATTGCTATTAACAACGAGCATATCCTCAAGTGAATCTTTGTTGAGGTCGCCAATAAGAGTCCACAATGTTCCTGACCTGTTGAGATTGACAGACGGTTCGCTTTCAGGTTTTTGTCCTTTTCTGCCACGATAAATACGCCCCAAATAATCGAAGTAATCCGGAATACCGTCACCATTAGCATCAAGTTGAAAAACTGCATATCCACCGCCGGATTTCCATTGAAACTGATTTACCGTATCGAAAGGGAAACGGTTGTAGAACACAGGGTTGTTTGAATGGTTAAACTTGTAGGAAATGGCATTCATACCACCACCAACAGAATCAAATCCGGGCAGATAGGAAACATAGAAACCAACACCCCCCTTGATAGAATACCATTCTTGTAATTCGGGTAGAGAGGCGGCATTTTCTTGCGCCATTGCATTGATGCCGCAAAGCAGCATGATGAGGATAAGGAATTTTTTCATGGAAAGCTCAACTTCCTCAGAAAGAACAAAACGTTTTATTCAAAAATATGGTATTATGGCAATTATCATGACATCACTGCGGGATTAATGCTAATTATTTTCCATAGGAGCAATGTGTTCATAGAATAATAGCAGCGATATAATTCAAAGCAAATTTTTGTCGGATATCGAATATATAAAATTTTACATTTGCCACACATACGTAAATTTAACGACGGCTTGTTGTTGCAAAGGGTCTCCGTTGATGACAGTTCTCTGATCATTGAGTACAATATAGAGAAAAGAGAGAGGAGCAAATTCCCATGAAAAGCGAAAATTCCAAGTGGATAAATCTGCGGCTGTATTGTATTGCCAAAATCCGATACATTGGACACGCGGATTTAAAGCGAGACGAATTTCGGGTGCAAGTAAATGTGTATTATTATAATTCGATGCTCCGCCCACACCGTAAAATTCATTCCACAGATAATTAACCGACACGGAAATATTTGGTAATGGCGCGTAGCGCAATCGTGTGTCTAAGGTATGTAATGTGCCGTCAAAATATCCTCCAGCAGATATTTTAGCAGTGCCGCTGAGCCATGCACTTTGGTCAGAAGAATAATTGAGCGTAACCCGATTATAGGAATATGATCCGATGGAAATATTTTCTTGTGTCGGTAAAGAAAAAGGCGCAGTTAATTGTTGTTTATTAAGCTCTAATGACGTGAAAATAATGCCACCATCTTGCATAACAAGATAAATAGGAAATAATTCGATTAAACTTTCTTGAAAAGCTCCGTCGGAAACACCATGATACATATAAAGATTTATTCCCGGCTCAATAGAACGCAACCACGAAGGCATCCATGAAGGGCGATACACTATATAGGCACCGGGGAATGTGTACCAAATATTAGGACGTGAGATTTGTCCCATCGGCGGAGCATAATCGGGCGAGATTACGGCTTGTCTCAAATCTACGACGAATGTATTGGTCGCATATCGTGCTTGCATAAAACCTGCATAACCATTATCTCTATTGTCTAAAGGCGTGGTACTGTATGACATCATACCTCGCACGGCAAAGGGATCGCTGACTCGCCAAAATCCATCCGCCACCCATGCAGTAGCCGTGCCGCCTTGCATCGTAGCCGATGCTCCATCATTGCGTATCATTGCCATAGCCCCCACGCGGTTGCCGGAGCCGAAATTTTCACTGTAACGAGCCACCCCGAATGTGCTTGCCGGAATATCATTTTGTGCCCTTTGTCGCACAAACATACCTCCATAGCTGCGTTCTTCTTCGCGGCTGATAATGCGCAACCCCGCATCAATAGGCAAAAAAGTGCCATTGTCTGTTAAGCCGATGCGGCGCGAGAAAAAAGGCTCAACCACTTCAGGTAAACCAACGGAAAAAAGACTGGCACCTTCGAGAAAAAATTGCCTCCTTTCAGGAAAAAACACGCTAAATCTTCGAAGATTCACGACTTGTCTGTCCACATCGGCTTGCGCAAAGTCTGTGTTTACGGTAAAATCAGCGACAATATTGGGTGTGATAGCCCATTTGGCTTCGCCGCCAAATTGTGCCGCCGGACCTTGGGTAAATTTATCGGTACGCACAGTGGTATAAGGTTGCACACGCATATTAAGCGATGGCGAAGGTGGTGTGATGCCATGTAATTCTCCGGCATACGTCATACGATAGACGCTGTAAGCCCTCGGATATATAGACCATGCCGTCACTTGATTGATATGGCGAATGATGCGAATAAAATTAATGCCCCACACGGTGGAAGAGTCTTTGTAGCGCAAACTTGACCAAGGAATTTCAATTTCTGCAAACCAGCCCGAATCGGAAAAAGAAGTTCGCACACGCCAGACGGCATCCCAGTCATTATCGAAAAGCAAATCATCGAAGACTTGTGCATCACGCTGCGCACCAAAAGGAGTGACCAAAAAAGCTAGGCAATTACGTTTATCATTGAATGCGTCTATGGTGATACCGAATAGGTCATTTGCCAAGGGGTCGAAATCTCTTTGCATATTGGGAACACGCAACCCGCGACTGTCGGCAGTATCTTTACAAAAAGCACCGATAAAGAGAGAATTATCATCAAAAAGCAAGCGCACTTCCGTGTCAAATGCGGCTTTTTCTCCTTGATACGGTTCTATCTGACGAAATCCCTTAGCTTGAGAAGCCGATTGCCATATTTTTTCTTTCAATATTCCATCCACAGTAATCGGCTCATCGGTGCGCCGTGCTTGAAGCTGTTGCGCTATGGTCGGTGGTGGGAATATATCTTGACTGTACAATAGCCCGCAATGAGACAAAAGGAAGAACAAAGAAAAAAGAAAGAATCGCATAGAAAAAACTAAGTCAATGAAACAATCGCATACGCAATAAAGTTAATCCAAAAATATGGATTGTTATCAGCATTGTCTATGAACTTTTTTTTCTTAAAATGTATGGCATCGTGGCAAAGTGGCTGAAATATCCTCATAAAGTTTACTAAGTTTGCAAAGTGTATAAGCACTTTTCGTGCGCCGCACGCTTGGGATAAGCGTATAATTGTTAAGAAAAACAGATTAATATTTACTTATAACTCAGCTATGTATCCTACACAACTTTACTCCGGTGATACCATTGGCATACTATCGCCGGCATCACCGCAACGAGATGAAAAAAGATTATATGCAGGAATTCAATATTTGGAAAATCAAGGATTTAGTGTCCAATTAGGTGAGTATGCACTTGAGCGTTATGCCGGATATCTTGCCGGCACTGACGCAGAGCGTGCTTCGGATATTATGACAATGTTTACTAATCCGGATATTAAGGCAATAGTGTGCGCTCGCGGTGGTTATGGTACGCCACGGCTTCTTTCCCTTTTGGATTATGATATCATCGCTGCGAATCCGAAAATTTTTGTCGGTTTTTCCGATACAACAGCATTGCAATGTGCATTATATACATATTCCGGTTTGGTGACCTTTTCGGGTGCTATGGCTTCGGTGGATATGCCGGAATTTGACCCTTGGTCGGAGAAAGTATTCTGGCAGGCGCTCATGTCTTCTGAACCTTTGGGAAACTTGCAACAGCCCACACCCATTCAACCTCTTTTTGAAGGTAAAGCTCGCGGCAGATTGATGGGCGGAAATCTTTCTATGCTGGCTTCGCTATGCGGTACACCATTTGCCCCACAATGGGAAGATTGCATCTTGGTATGTGAAGATGTGGGAGAAGAACCCTATCGTGTGGACAGATTATTTACGCAATTGGCACTTTCGGGTGTTTTCGACCAAATAGCGGGCATTGCCTTCGGTCAATTTACGGATTCAGCGCAAAGACCCACAAGCGTACCGCAAAGGTCGGTGCAAGAAATTTGCAAGGAATTTGCTTCCATAGCTCAAAAACCGGCAATTATGAATCTTCAATATGGTCACACATCGCAAAAATGGACATTGCCGATTGGTGCGATAGCTGAAATTGACGGAACAAATGGTACGATGAAAATAACAAAAGAAATATAATTTATGTGTTCAATCAAAAAGAAAATGAATGTTATGAAAAAAAATGCGTCGTTGTGTGTAATGTTGTTAATATTGATGGGAAATATGGCATCAGCGCAGGAACTAAGTATTACGCCGAGGGATTTAACAAATCGTCCTTTAGGTTTTTCCAATGATGCAACGGCTGTCGGTTGGAATCCCGGTGCATTGGCATTGGTATCAGAAGAAGTAGATTTGCTCTTTGCTTTACCCGTGAATGAAAAATTTAATAGACGCGGACCATTTTCTATTTTTGGGAAATATGATCATTTTGCTTTGGGATATATTGCGGAATATGAGATTGACAATGCAATTACCACTCCCGGACAATTTTATTTTGGTACCGGTACAGAAATATTTACGGATGTCTATGGCGGAATTTCCGGTAATTGGGTTAATGCACGTCCGCTAATTGATAAAAATGAGGATAAATTACGTTACAATATGTCACTTGTTGTAACCCCGATGCGCGGTGTTATTACTTCGTATGGTATCTCAACAATGTATTATGGCAATCATGTAGAACCTGTTCATTCATTTGGGTTGAATTATTCGCCAACACCGTATATGACAATTTTAACAACAACACGCTATGCCAAAGATTTTCCCTTTAATAATAAAGATATGGATATTACTGCCGGATTATCCTATGGTTTATATAAAAATCATATCATTACCAGCGCATCATATTCGAGTGCCTTTGAAAGAATAGTGATTGGAGTTGAGTTTAATATTGGCGGTTTTTCCGCAGGTTTATTAAGTGACCCCAAAACACCGGGTGTGGCGGACGGCATGGCTATATTACGTATGTCTTCTTTAGATCAATTTAACAATGCGCCGGCTTTGCGAGGCACCGGTAAATTAGGTGTTTCGCGTGATGCTGATTGTGTCAAAGATGCTTTCAAATGGCAGTATCGCATAGTAAAATCACCAAAAGATTTGATAAATGTTATTCAATCGGCTGGTACATCGTATGAGGATTTATTGCAGAATTTACAAAAATTATCTCCGAACCCTGATCAATTATTCGATAAAATTCGAGATACATATTATCCGCATACAAAAACAGTGGTTTCGCAAGCAAAGGGAACATCTACGTCGTATTTTACAGCGAGTGAACATAGTATTTATCTCGAAAAAGTGGATTCTACCGATAAACAGAGAAAAAAAGCAATTGTGCAAGTGCGTGACAGTTTCGGGCGAAATGTAAGCGGTTTACCCAAAAAAGCATTTGATATTAAAGACACATCCATGATTATTTATTCTGTTGAACAAACGACGGCTTCTACTTCAATGGCTGCGGATATTGTTGTACTCATGGATTGCAGCGGCAGCATGAGCAGTTCCATCAATGGTGTAAGAACCAATGTCGCCAATTTTGTCAATAATATTTCTGCACGC
>JAFLBY010000182.1 GCA_017302855.1 Candidatus Kapaibacterium sp. | reverse complement strand
TTCAATTCTATATCGGAAGGGGCAGAGTAATTGGTCAAGAACTTTTAGTAGAAGAAGGTAAATATCCAGTTTATTCATCCCAAACCGAAAACAACGGTTGTTTAGGTTTTATTGACACCTACGATTTTGATAAAGACCTTTTGACTTGGACAACAGATGGTGTAAATGCAGGAACAGTATTCAGAAGAAGTGGGAAATTTAATTGCACCAATGTTTGCGGCACTTTAATTCCAAAGAAAAAGAATTTGGATTTAAACTATGTTGTATATGCTTTACAAGAAAGTGCAACGCACAACAAGCGGATAGATACAAACGGAGCTAAGATTATGAATAATGAAATGGCAGTTATTCATATTGCTTTTCCGCCAATTGAAGAACAAACAGCCATTGCCAGCTACTTAGACGAGAAAACGCAAAAAATTGATGCCATTGTAAGTAACATAGGAAAGCAAATAGACACGCTGAAAGAGCTTCGCAAAACGTTGATTAATGATGTGGTAACAGGCAAAATAAAAGTGTCTGAACCTTTGATTGACATTGATTAAATGATGAACCATGATTAACGAGCAATATAAATATTCTGAATTGACTTCAAAAATTATTGGAGTAGCTATGCAAGTGCACAAGGTGTTGGGCAATGGTTTTCAAGAAGTAATCTATCAAAGAGCTTTAGCAATTGAATTGACTGATAATGGAATTACGTTTGAACGAGAAAAAGAAATGCCTATATTTTACAAAGAGCAACAAATTGGCACAAGAAGAGTAGATTTTTTGATAGAAGGAGTTGTTTCAGTTGAGCTAAAAGCATTGACCAAATTAGAAGATGTGCATTTGGCACAAGCTATCAATTATTTGGAAGCCTACAATATAGAAATAGGTATGCTTATTAATTTTGGAGCAAAAAGTTTAGAGTTCAAAAGACTCATCAATAAAGTAAATGTGTAATCAATGAAATCAAATACATCAGAAATATTCAGTGCTTCAGACAATGTTTTTGAGCAAATTAAAGCCATTATAGCCAATGCACAGGCAAAAGCCATCCGCAGTGTAGATACAGAACGGGTGTTGATGTATTGGCAAATTGGCAAGGTAATATTTGAAGAAGAGCAACAGGGTAAAGACCGTGCCGACTATGGAAAATACCTCATAAAATCTATTTCTGAAGCCTTTCAGCCAACATTGGGAACGGGTTTTTCAGTTAGGCAATTAGAAAGATACAGGCAATTTTATCGCAGTTTTCCAATTGCGTCCGCACTGCGGACGCAATTCAGTTGGACCCACTATAAAAACCTGATAAGTATTGATAACCAAGACAAAAGGGAGTTTTACATAGCTGAAGCCGATAAGAACAATTGGACAGCAAGGCAATTGGAACGTCAGATAAACAGCCAGTTGTTTGAACGGTTATTGTTAAGCAATGATGTAAAAGCCGTTTTGGAAGTTGCCAGAGAAGAAAGGCAACCTGCCGAGCCTACCGAAATCATAAAAGACCCAATGGTATTGGAATTTTTAGGATTAAAAAGAGAAGCCGCCTATTACGAAAAGGATTTGGAAACGGCTATTATTACACATCTGCAAGAGTTTATATTGGAATTGGGCAATGGCTTTGCATTCGTGGCAAGGCAAAAACGCATCCATTTAGATGGTGATGAGTTTTTTATTGACCTTGTGTTTTACAATCGCCTACTGCAATGCTTTGTTGTCATTGAAATAAAAACCACCAAACTCACGCATCAAGATATTGGGCAGTTGCAGATGTATGTGAATTATTACGACCGCTACGAAAAACAGGATTACGAAAATCCAACCATTGGCATTTTGCTTTGTGCAGATAAAAATGATGCCGTAGTAAAAATCACATTGCCCGAAAACAGTAAAAATATAATTGCCAGCAAATACCAACTCTATTTACCCACCGAACAGCAATTGATAGCAGAAGTGAAAAAGGAAATAGAAAAATTAGACAATGACCAAGCAATATGAAAGAATTAGACTTACAAGATAAATACCTGATAAACTTTCTTTGCGAAAGGCAAGACGGTTTGCAATACAAAGAAGCAAAGGCAAACACCGTTTCGCCTCAATTCTTTTTAGTGGAAGATTTAAAGCATTTCCTTTCCGAAACTACACTCAATCAAGACAATTACAAAAAGCTGCTTCGCAAGTTTGGCAATGAAAAAGATTTGTTGGATGCCGTTGTCAATGAAATGTATGATAGATTGAAGTCTTCAGCTAATATGGCTTTGTTCATCAACTCCAACAAAACCATCACCATCAATGGTATCTCATTGCATTTGTTTTATCCAAGCGGAAGCGAAACCCATGAAGACAAACTATTTGAACAAAACATTTTTTCGGTAATTCAGGAACTCCCCTACACTTACAAACACAGGGACAAACAACTATTTTCCTTCCGCCCGGACTTAACCTTTTTCCTTAATGGAATCTATTTAGGGTATAGTGAACTCAAAAGCACTTACACCAACCAAAATGCCAGAAGCAATGGCAGAAAGAAGGTTACCAAAGACTACCTTTCAGCGGTCAAAGAATACTTAGTTATTGCAGAAGATAATGACTTGTCACAATCAATTCGTAAAGACTTTTTGAAGGTTTTCGAGAAAGCAATACATATCACCTCAACCGATTTATATGAAACGTATATTATTCGTAATATCAATAATCAGTTTGAAGAGATAAAATCAATAGTCACAGCCAATAGCTATGATTTTACATCGTATGAAAACAAGTTGGAAAAAGAGTTTAAGCAATATCCTGTTCGCAACCGAGAAGCCAACAAAACAGAGCGTTTTGAAGAAGTGTTTAAGGCAATCTATGATAAAAAAATGATAGAGAAAGAAATACTCTATTACAACTTTATTGAGAGAGAATTGATAAAAAAAGAAGGAAGCAGAACCAAAGAATATAAGCACAATGACGGCAGACTGATAAGCCCAAGACCGAAACAGAAATTCGGGACGGATAAAATTTTGGGTAAGATAGATGAGTTCTTAGAACATGAAAATGAACCCGATTATTTCATTAAGAAATTAGAAGCAGAGTTACGCAATAAAGGTATTGGAGAAGAACGGATAAAAGAACTTATTGCCAAAAGACAGAAGTATCAGAACAACAAAAATGTTTACTCTCTTTTGCTCCAATATTCGGCAGGTTTTGGAAAAAGTAATATCATTGGTTGGACAGCTCTACAACTGAAAGACCTTCGTAAGGATGGACAATATATCTATGATAAGATAATGTTGATTGTTGACAGATTGCAACTTCGAGATCAGTTAGATACCATGCTCCATAATATGAATATTCAGAAAGGAATGTTCATTGAAGCATTCGACAAAAAATCATTTACTACAGCATTGTCAAGCGATAAACGCATTGTTGTAGTCAACATTCAGAAATTTGGAACAGTAAAAGATATTGTGGATAGTAGCATTGTAGCCAAACTATCGAAACTCCGCATTGCCTTTTTGATTGATGAAATCCACCGTAGCAATGACGGTGTTCAAAATCAGGAAATGATTAGTGTATTTGACGAACTGCAAAGTAGTTTTGACAATACACGAACCTACACCCAAAAACCACACAAGAAAAACTTGATTGTCGGTTTCACCGCCACACCGAGCGATCACACTTTAGCAAGATTTGGTGAGTATAACAAGTATGCGGAAGCGGAAAAAATTTGGATTCCATTTGACAGTTATACAATGAAAGAAGCCATCGAAGATGGGTATATTCTCAATCCAATCAAAGGCATTGTCCCGGTATCAGCTAAAATGTATTTTGAAAAACCCGAAGATGAATTAGAAGGTTTTGAAGGTGATACAGGTTATGAAGATATACCGGATGATACCGACACCGGAATTGGCATTGACGGTAAGAAATATGCTATCCGTAAAAAGAAAATCTATTCCAACCCTGAGAGAATTGAAGCTATTTCCAAATTCATTGTTGAGAGATTGGTTACAACCGTTTACCACAATATCAGGGGAACAGCAAAGGCAATGTTGGCAACAACATCAATACCTAATGCAATCAAATACGCAGGTTTCATTAAGAAGCACTTCAAAGAAATAACCAAACAGAAGAAATATGAAAGGTTTCAAGATGCACCGATTTATATCGTATATTCCGACAGTCAAGACCAACCAAGCAGCAGCAGTGTAAACAATGGATTGAATGAAAAAACCGTAATGCAGAATTTTAAACTTGCCAAAAACGGCATAATCATAGTAGTGGACAAACTGCAAACAGGCTATGATGAACCCAAATTGCACACATTGTTCCTTGACAAAGAAATAAGGGGTATCAATGCCATTCAAACCATTTCAAGAGTAAACCGAACAACCAAATATAAAAATGACTGTAAAATCATTGATTTCTCTTATAAAAATGTCAATGTAAAAAATATAAAAGCAGCATTTGAGCATTTCAGTAATATGGTTGTTTCAGACTTTGACCCATTGGGCGATGAAGGCAAATTGGAAATTTATTATAAGGTACTTAAAGAACATCCACTCCTTGTAGAGCAGTATAAAAACTTTGTTAAATTTCACAAGGAAGAAAAAAATGTAAACCTGATTTTGGAAATGCAAAACGCATTTTCAGATTATATCAGAAAAAGCAAAGTAGAAGCGAAAAACCTGAAAAGAACTATCAACAATTATTTCAAAATTCTGAACCTGATAGAATTTGTAATTGAGTTAGATGCCAAGTATAGCGATGCTTTGTTTTTAGATTTCTTACGCAAATACAATAATGAATACAACAATATCAACAAACCGACAGACCTTATTGACGATGTAGAAATCTACTTTGACAACAAAATTGGTATTGTAGCTCCATTAGATTATGCAAGCAAACCAGTAAAATCAACAAAAATAGCTGAATCCGATAGTGATTATGGAAACAAATTCAAGTATAATATTCTCAAAGTAATTGAAAAAAGGAATAAAGAAGAAGAAGCCATTGCCGAAATGATTAAAGACTTTGAAGAAAAGATTGATGCTTTCTTCAAGTATATCCCAACTATTGATGACGGCATAAGACTTATTGCAAAAATCAATGATGATGGAACAGCATTTAGCCAAGATGAGATTTACCGTGACTTCTCTAAGATTTACAGAAAATATATCATTCTCAACAAAGACTTAGGCGACTTCTTCAAACGAGAAACTAAAGACAGCTTAACACAACTTTGTGATGATTTTGAAAGAACAGTAAAGAACAAAGCATAAACCATTGAACGCAGGGAAGGATATGATGAAAAATGTACTCACCCCGGTTAGAACATCTGCCAAACCCCTAATAAAAACCGAGTAATACTTGCAGGGCGATACTCCTCCCCTTTTGTAGATATTCAATTGAATTAGAATGTAATGAATCAACTTTAATCACTAAAGAGATGAAGAATTGCGACACAAAGTATCAAAAACATATATTAGTTAGGATCACTAAAATAAGCCATTAAAAAAATTTATTTATCAATGTAAAACACTCTCATTCCACGTCTTTTCTGTCCTTTCATAAATTTCGTCAAGTCGTGAAGGTTAAGTAAGTCTCTTCTAACAAGGTCCTCCATCTTTATTCTTGAGGAGGCAACATCTTTATAATATTCTTTCCCGAGTTCAACAAGTTGTTCATCTTTCCCTTCTGTGATCCTTTGAGATATTTTGAAGAAGATTTGATTGAGATTTTCCATCTCGGAAACTGTATCTTGATGTATCCATATACTATATGCAAAAGCAGAATTTAAATTTCTTTGAAATTCGTAAAATTCATCTTCTCCATAAGAAAACATCATATGGTATGGTTGTTTATCAGTGTCCACAACTGTGTTTTTTAATACCGCTATCTGTATTTCCAAGAACTTATATGCTTCTAATCTTTTATCAAGAATTTTTTTATAGTATTCGTTTTTATATTCAAATTTTTTGAGCACAATTGAAAATATTAAGGTCAGAATTGTTGAAAAAAAGGTTACAACAAGAGTACTTGAAAGTACATTTTTTACAAACTCAATATTATCCATAATATGTATGCTATTTCTAAATTTAACAAAGTTTTACACTCCTTAAAATTTAACAGTTATATCACAAATGTTAATCAAAAAAAGTGTTGTTTTTCAATACCTAAAAATTTTTACACTTGCTTATTGTGTATGATTTTGAATATAACATCTGAACAATAAATCGCTCTTAAAACAACAAACACGATGATATTACTCACCGTGCTTGTTGTTTATTTCTTTTGCTTTGATTTTTATTCCATTATAACATTACGGCTGATGCTGCCTGTGTGCGTGTCGAGTATCACCACATAATAACCCTTGCTCAT
>JAFLBY010000181.1 GCA_017302855.1 Candidatus Kapaibacterium sp. | reverse complement strand
AATGCCATGCTGATATTGGCACGCAAATCTTGGAGCTTGCTATTGAGAGTTTGCTGGATGCTGTCTTGGCGGTCGAGTCGTGTGGTGATGGTATGGAGTAATTCATCCAAGGTGAATGGCTTTGTGAGATAATCATCAGCACCGAGCCGCATGCCCTGCCGTAAATCGGAGGAATCCGCACGGGCAGTGAGAAAGACAAAGGGGATATGGGAAGTTTTTGGGTTTTCACGTAATGCCGAGAGTACACCGTATCCATCAAGTTCCGGCATATTGGCATCGGAGATAATAAGGTCAGGAATTTCTGCTTGGGCAATCTTTAGCCCAATACGACCATTTTCTGCTTCAAGCACAGCAAATCCTTCTAAATCCAAAAGCTCGGCAATATTCATACGTACCGGCTCTTCATCTTCAATAACAAGTATTTTTTTCATAAATAACAATGGCTTAGTATATACTGCGATGTTGTTGATTGAACACACAAGAGTGTGTGTTAGCTGACTATCAATAAATGTTCCTAAGTCTTATAGCGATGAAAGTTCTTGACTCAAAATTACTTTTACTTGCTCAAATTCCTCCGACATGAGGGAATACAGTGATTCGGCATTTTCCGTTCCATCAATTTTAACTGACTCCAATTGTTTAGCATACTCACCCAAAGTGATTAAGCTCAAAGACAATGCAGTTCCTTTCATTTTATGTCCCAAAGCGGACAGTATCTCAGGACGTTTAGCGGGTAATTCATCACGCACCTCTGCCATTGCAGCTTCGAGACTTGCCAAAGTGACGGGAATTAATTTTTTCAGCATGTGATTGGCGTGCTTACCCATACGTTTGTCAAAATCTTGCTTGTCAAAATGAACTACATTTTCATTCTTAGTGATTTCCATAATTTCCTCTTGAGTGATAATATGTTGTTGATTAGGCAGCCACCGGATTAAAGTGTTGGCAATTGTTTGTTGCACAACGGGTTTAGTGATATAATCATTCATCCCTGCATCAAGGCATCGTTCACGTTCTCCCTTAACAACGCCGGCAGTTAATGCAATAATTGGAATATCGGCACAGTGTTCAAGTTGTCTAATTCCCCGTGCTGCATCATAACCATTCATTTCCGGCATTTGAATATCCATAAATACTAATGCCGGTTTCTCTTGGCTACATAATTCGATAGCAAGTAATCCATTTTGTGCCTCGATAATTTTGACATTCGGTAACAAATTGTAAATAATAGTTGTCAGTAATAACATATTGACAGGTTGATCTTCGGCAATAAGTATGACAATACCATCCGAGGAATATGCCGAAATTTCCGCTGAAGCGATTGCCTTGTCATTGTGATGTTGATCGGCTATTTTCAGCCGTGACAGACCATAAAATATTTGTTTTCTGTCAATAGGTTTTACCAATCGCATATTCACATCATATTTTCTGCAAGCCGCATTAATTTTTTCATCATCAACAGAACTATAAAGCAAAGCAATAGGCAATTGCTCATGAGACAAGTGAATATCTTCTCTTATACGGCGTATAGTTTCTATGCCGTCCATTTCCGGCATTTGATAATCAATAAAGACCGCATCGTATATATGACCTTTCTTTAATAACTCGAGGGCTTCATAGCCGGACAGAACAGATGTTGAAGCAATATTTTTCGATTCTAAAATAGTAGTAACAATATCTAAATTGCTTTGATTATCGTCAATGACCATCACGGTTTTGTAATCTTCCAATCCTTTCCATTCTATAGGATTACCATGCTCAATAGTACATGCAATATCGAAATAAAAAGTACTGCCCTTACCCTGTTCACTTTCGAGTAATAATTCACTATTCATCAAATGTAATAAACGGCTGGAAATGGCAAGTCCTAAGCCGGTGCCTCCATATTTTTTTGTTGTTGATAAATCTTCTTGGGCAAATGCTTCAAATATTAATTTCCTATTTTTCACATCAATACCAATTCCTGTATCGCGCACGGCAAAACGCATCATATAGAGAGAATCATCAATCTTTTCGCGTACCGCAATAGAAAGCTCGATTTCACCCTCTTTGGTGAATTTAACCGCATTACCCAATAGATTTACCAAAATTTGTCTGAGTCTTACTTCATCACACCAAATAAATCGCGGAATTTCAGAAGAGACATTGAGTAAAAGTTCCACATGTTTTTTTCTTGCTTGGAAACTGACTATTTCGGCGACTTGCGAGCTAAGTTCATAAATATCCGCTTTATCAATACTCAATTCTAATTTATTGGCTTCGATTTTTGAAAAATCCAGAATATCGTTGATAATTCCGAGCAAAGCATTGGCAGATTGATACATTGTGGACATATACTTTTGTTTAGTATCATCTAAGCCGGATTTCATAAGAATATCCGCAAAACCAATAACACCATTGAGTGGGGTTCTAATTTCATGACTCATATTAGCCAAGAAATCAGATTTTGCTTTACTGGCTGCTTCTGCAATTTCTCGCGCTTGAATAATTTCCTGCTCAGCTAATTTCCGCTGAGTGATATCCATAATAAATCCGTCAATACCAACGAAGTTACCCTCATGATCATAGACACTGTGGCTTCGTTCTTCTACCCATTTTTCTTTACCGTCGGCAGACAATATTCTATATTCGACTTGCAACAAATCATCGAAGGAGAAGCTGGACTTGACATGACTTTGTATGCGTCTTTTATCTTCCAACATAACAATATCAGACCATGTGTTTGTTGGTTGATTATGAAAATGAGAGTGTGGATATCCCGACAAACGCTCAACTTCATTACTCATAAACGAAAACAACCATTTTCCGTCCATCTGTATCGAACGGAAAGTAACACCCGGAACATTTTCAATCACAGATTCAAAATGCTGTTGTTTTGCCCTTATTTCCTTCTCATGCTCTTGACGTTGAATAGAAACTGATATATTATTAGCGAGTGTTTTTAAGATAGAAATTTCTGATTCAATCCATGTTTTGTGATACTCACAACTTTCGAAAGCCAAAGTACCAATAAGGATATTTTTCTTAAATATTGGGAAAATTAACACTGTTTTAATGCTTTGAGATTTCATAAACCCAGCTAATGCAGCGTCATGTATTGTATCAATATCTGCAATAAAATATCCCTTTCTAAAAATATCAAGATAAAAACTTCTTGATGTCGAATAAGGTAACTGATGTACTCCTTCTATATTCTCTGTTATAATATCGTCAGACTTCACCCATTCGATGATTTTTTCCACTGACCGTTCACGCGTTTGTTGATTGGTAATTATTTGATAGTAATAAATTCTATCATTCATAAATACATCACCGATTTCGTTAAAACTGTTTCTTAAAGCATGAACCCAGTTAGTGTCTTTCAATAAACGTTCAGTCGTGGTTGCAAGTATATGTAAAAGATTACTTTTATAGATAGTTTCCTGTTCTGCTTTACGTGTTTTTTCCGACTCATAAAGAATAGCTATGAAATCCGCAATAGATCGTGCAAAACTCACATCATCATCATTCCATTGCAAACCCTGTTCTGTGGATTCACAACATAGAACTCCGATAACTACACCATCATTCCTGACAGGTATTGCCAGAACACGGTGAATATTGTAGGGTGTGAGTAAAAACTCCTTGAGGGCTTTAGTATCCGAATGTTCAAAAGCATTATTCGTTGATATAATTTTTCCGGCAACCAACGAAGAAATAAAATTCTCGGCATAATGATAAGGAATTACTGTACCGGAAGAATAGTGCTGAATGTCCGCCATATAACAACAAGCACATTCCATATCATTATTTTCAATAAAATTCCCAATTCTTACAGAATTGATATTTAATCCAATGGATGTTGCTTTTGCTATGGTTTCTAATGCACCTTGTAATGATTGATAAGTAGAAAAAGGGGTCGTCGTAAGTTGTGTAAGTATTCGATTATGACGCTCAATATTGCTTTGACGTTCCTTTTGTCGGATTTCTTCGTGTTTCTGCTGAGTAATGTCTGAATGTGACCCGGTCATTCGATACGGTTTTCCTTTTTCATCAAACACAGCACCGCCTTTTGAAAGTATCCAGACAATATCACCCGATTTATGTTTCATCCTAAATTCAGCTTGATACTCAGACGCATCTCCGCTTAAATAGCTATTGAGTTGCGACCAAACCATTTCCTTATCCTCGGGATGTATAAGCTGATTAAAAGTGTCTATGTGATTCGGCAATTCACTATCATCATAACCGAGCATTTCTTTCCATTTAGGCGAATAATATATTTCATTCGTTCGTAAATCGAAATCCCAAATTCCATTATTGGAACCGCGCACTGCTAATTCAAATCGCTCTTTAATTTCATTAATTTCATCTTTTTGCTTCTGAAGTTCTTCTTGTGCCTCCGTGAGTTCATAAAGATTTTCCAATAATTCAGCTTCACTTTGAGCAAGTTCTTCATTTTTCTGTTGAATAATTACCTCGGAATTTTTACGGTCGGTAATATCAATAGAAACTCCAAGGACAGCTCCCTTCTCAATACCGGGAAAACTAATCGGTACTTTGGTTGTTTGAAATACGCCGCGCGTACCGTCTTTTCGTAAAACGATTTCTTCTGAAATGAAGAGCGACTGCTTGCTATCAATAACATATCTGTCTTTTTCCAAATACTGCTCTATTTCAGATTGAGTTGCACCATAATCAGCATCAGTTTTTCCAATAACTTTATCAGGTGTCGTATCGAATAATTCAGCCAAAGACTTATTGACAAACAAAAAATGTCCATCATAATCCTTACAAAAGATATAACCGGTAACATTATCCAATATTGATTGCAACTGAATACTCAATTTTTTAATTTCTAAATCTGTTTCAATTATGCGTGTAATATCTCGTTCTATTGCAATATAATTTGTACAGACACCATTATCATCAAGGACGGGATTGATCGTAAGATTGAGCCAGTATTTCTTTTTTGATTTAGAATAATTGAGGATTGTAGTATTGATATTTCTTTTTTCACGAACGGCTTCTGCTATCATTTTTACGGTTTCCATATCCGTTTCAGGACCTTGCAACAATGCACCCGGTCTTTTGCCGACAACCTCAGCAAAGGTAAATTCGGTTAAATTTTCAAATGCCGTATTTACCCAAACGATGTTGCCAGCTGTATCCGTAATAATAATCGCATCTGTAGTTTTAGAAATAATCAACGCAAGTTCTTTATTACGTTCTTCAATTTCTTGACGTAAGCGAATCTGCATTTCAAGATAAGCAATCAACTGAAGCAGATTGTTTTCGTCAAAGTCAAAAAGTTCAGACTGTTCTTTGTCTAAAGAGCGAATAACACTGTAAAGAGTTTTAACACTTTGGTCATGTACTTGTTTTTCATGCAACAATTTTTGTGTTAATTGTAAATATTCAGTATCAGCAATGTCAAAAGCTTTTTGTTGTAATACCTTGTCATTATCGTAGTTACTGTATGTCTCACTAATAGCCTGAATAAAAGTATTGAGCTCGGGTGAATCATCAATATTAACTCCGGCTAAGTATTTGTTTATCTGTCTTTTCAGTAACTTGTGAATATTCATAGTTATTTTTCACTTATTGTAGTAATTGTCATCGTTTGATTATGTAATTCACACTTCATATATGTACTAAAAGGTGCAATTTCACCATAGGAATAAAACCCGGTAATTATAATATCGTTTCCTAAAATCTCGCGGGCGGCTTCTAATTCTTCGTCAATTCTATTGCCGAATATTAATTTTCGACCAATGCAACTTATAAGCAAAGCCAAGGCATCATCGCTATGGTCATTAGTGTATCCGGTTAAGTCAGCCGCATCTGAAGACGCTGCTGCCAGGTCATCCAAATTTGCTTTCATTAGTCTTACTTTTGCTCCTTCAGGCATATTACCTGCAAAAGTCATTGATTTTTCTACGGTATCAACATTTAAAATTGTACGTACTATTTCTTTTTGACCTAATGTCCCTTCATTTTCTTCGAGAATTGCTAAAGGAAACAATAATGCAGACGCAGGTAATTGTGCCGAATAATCACCAAGATATTTCATATAAAGATCTAAGGCATTTTCACCATCTATTTCATACAATACATTTTTTTCTGATTTGGTGATAGTTCGCATTGGTCCAAATTTACCCCATCCGCCTTTAGAGCCTATACCAATCTGTAAATCTTCGCCATAAAATCCTACCGCAACTATATTCCCTTTTTCGATATTGTCATTTAATCCGACCAAAGTACTGCTAAAATGTGGTCCATCACCGGCAAGACCTCCCGAAACAGGTATTACCGGTTCAATAACACTATGTATTCCTAACACTAAATCAGCACCATTGACAACTTGTCCATCGGAAATAATCAGCAAGAAACGCAAATTGTCTTGACTGAATTCTTGTGCAAGTGCCTTGCCTGCATCAAAAC
>JAFLBY010000180.1 GCA_017302855.1 Candidatus Kapaibacterium sp. | reverse complement strand
CATAACGTACGCCTCGCGCTTCAAGCAGAGCCTGCATTATTCCATCTTCACCATATTTCCCGTGTAATAATGAAAATGCAATATCAATTGTATCAAATGCAGGTGACTGAACACATTCCAATAAAACACGCGGTGACAAGTTAAGATACTCCTGCGCCACAGTTTCATTTGCTACAGATATCAAGTCATTTGCTTGAATTATACAGTTATGACCTAAAGAAGGGTCTATAAAACTAATGGTATGTCCTCTTTCACTTAATGCTTGTCCAACTGCTTTTCCACTTGCAATCGAAACATTTCTTTCTGTTGATATACCGCCTAATAAAACAGCTATATTCATGAAATAATCCTTAACCTTCTAATATAATTATTAACTTTCCCAATATGTATATCCGTATAAACCGGAGCGATAAATATTTAAAAATTCTTTACCTTCTAATACTGATAAACGTCCTTCTTTAACTGAATTACTTACCCAGCTTTCCATTGTACGAACTAATTTTTTTGCATCATACTGCACATAGTCCAATACATCAGCAACGGTTTCACCTTCGATAAGTTGTTGAATTTCATATCCTTTGTCGTTTACTACAACATGAACAGCATTAGTGTCACCGAATAAATTATGCAAATCCCCAAGAATTTCCTGATATGCTCCTACAAGAAAAACACCTAAATAATACGGTTCATTCGGCTGAATATCATGAATTGGTAAATATGGTTCAAAATCACGATGTCCAATAAATTTATCAATTTTTCCATCGGAATCGCATGTTATGTCTTGAAGAGTTGCTTGACGCGTAGGTCTTTCATTTAACCGATGCAATGGTACGATAGGAAAGAGTTGATCAATTGCCCAATTATCCGGTAAAGATTGGAATAACGAAAAATTACAAAAATATTTGTCAGCTAACATTTGTGGTAATTTCTGTAATTCATAACTCGAATGTTTGACCTCTTGGCTCATTTTATGAACCTGAGTTGCGATTGCCCAGAATAATCTTTCCACGAGGGCTCGGGTTTTCAGATCAAGTAATCCCAAAGAAAATAAGTCAAGAGCTTCTTCTCGTATTTGAATAGCATCATGCCATGATTCATGCATTGTTCTGCTGCTTAGTTTTTCCAAAACAGCAAATAATTCTCGGACTGTTTCATGATCATCGTCAGAAATAGTATCTTTTGACATATTCCACGTTGGCATAGAAGTAGTCTCAAGAACATCAAAGATAAGTACTGAGTGATGAGCAGTCAAAGCCCGTCCGGACTCTGTAATAATATTGGGGTGGGGTAAATTGTTTTTGTCAGATGCATCTTTGAGTGTGTAAAGTGCATCATTTGCATATTCTTGAATTGAATAATTTATGCTGTTATTATTGGGGGAGCGTGTGCCGTCATAATCTACGCCAAGACCACCACCAATATCCACAAATTCGATATCAAAATTCATTTTTCGTAATTGCACATAAAATTGAGCAACTTCTTTTAATCCTGACTTTATTTTTCTAATATTTGTAATTTGGCTACCTAAATGAAAATGTATCAATTTTATGCTGTCTTGTAAACCATTTTCCTCTGCATAGTTTAAAGCTTCAAGTAATTCTGAAGCATTTAAGCCGAATTTACTTTGATCGCCACCGGACTCTTCCCATTTTCCGCTTCCTGATGCCGATAATTTTATTCTGATACCAACATTAGGCTTCACATTCACACGTTCTGCAACAGACTTGATAATACGTAGCTCATTGAGTTTTTCGACAACAATGTACACTTTTTTGCCCATCTTTTGAGCAAGTAGAGCAAGTTCAATAAACTCTTCGTCTTTGTAGCCATTACAGATAACAATTGCATTAGGGTTGTCCATCATGGCAAGTACAACATGCAATTCGGGTTTCGAGCCGGCTTCTAATCCAATTGGGAACTTTTTGCCATAGCGAACTATTTCTTCGACTACAGGTCTTTGCTGATTAACCTTTATTGGATAGACATTGAAGTACTTACCATTATAGCCGTATTCCTGCGCCGCTGTTTCGAAGCATCCTGCAATTTTCTCAATTCTATCATCAAGAATATCAGGGAATCGCAAGAGCACAGGCATAGCCACATCGCGCAATATCAACTCATCAATCAGTTCTTTCAAATCTATCGCCGGTCCTTTGTCTTTACGTGGTTGTGCAACCATGTTACCTTTTTTATTGACGGCAAAGTAGTTGATGCCCCATCCGCGAATGTTGTACATTTCGATTGCATCTTCCACATTCCAATTTCTCATCTGTTTTCTTTCTCAAGTAAGTGTGTTTGATAAAATGAGCCGCAAAACTACGCAATGCCGCAAGATTTGACGTATCCTTGTCTGTGATGTTTTGGAAAAGCCCTAAAGGGCTTGCTTTCTTTACGCTGTTTTGATTTGGTTTTTTCATCAGGTAAATGATAATCTCCGTTTCAAAAGTTTAGTATATTCGCATCTTAATTTCACTTTAATCTGTAAACTCAAGCATCATAATGATAAGCGAAAAACCTGTAGATTTAGTTGAGCTAAAGAAACAATTTACGGACTTCTTGAAGCGCAAAAATTACCGAAATACGCAAGAACGCTACAAAGTATTAGAGCGTATTGCTGAATTGGATAAACATATCAGTGCGGATGAACTCTATGTGTATATGAACACGCAAGGCGATAGAGTATCTCGTGCAACGGTTTACTCAACTCTTGATTTATTAACACGTTGTGCGATTCTTGTAAAGCATCGTTTTCAGGGTGAAAGTGCTCATTTTGAACTCGCCGAACGCTTGCCCGATCATGACCATTTGATATGTGTCGAGTGTGGTCACATTGTTGAGTTCCAAGAAGAGTCGCTTGCTGAAGTTCAAAAACGCATCTGTGATATGTTTGGCTTTAAACCGGTGAAACATTCTCTGCAAATTTTTGCCGCTTGCCCCGATCCGGGACGCTGCGAACACAATCGCTCATAGTGATTGTACAACAACATTGAACAATTTTTTAAGGAAATATTATGAGTAAGAATTTTGTTATTGTCGAATCGCCGGCAAAAGCAAAGACAATTGAGCAATATCTAGGTTCTGATTTTGTCGTGCGTGCTTCTATGGGGCATATACGAGATCTTCCTAAAGACGATAAAGCAATTGATGTGCAACGAGGCTTTGAACCCTATTATGAGATAACAGAAGGTAAAGATAAGTTAATCAATGAGCTAAAGCGTTTGGCAAATTCTTCAGAAATGGTATGGTTAGCAACTGACGAAGACCGCGAAGGTGAGGCAATTGCATGGCATTTGTATGAAGCACTCGAACTTCATAACAAGCCGGTTAAGCGTATTGTATATCATGAAATTACAAAAAAAGCCATCAATGAGGCTATCCAGAATCCGCGTGATATTAACATTGACTTAGTGAATGCTCAACAAGCTCGGAGATTATTAGACAGATTAGTCGGTTTTGAACTCTCTCCTTTGCTCTGGAAAAAAATCAAACCATCTTTGTCTGCCGGTCGAGTTCAGTCAGTAGCCGTACGACTTATTGTCGAAAGAGAAAAAGAGATTCGTTCGTTTGAAACTTCTTCAACGTTTAGAATTCAGGCACAAATGTTGGTTAATGGCGACCCTACTAAAGGTTTTACTGCCGAGTTGCCAACACGATTTGCGTCTCTTGAAGAAGCGATGAATTTTGTGCAGGGTTGTCTTGGCGCTCGCTACACTATCAGCAATGTAGAAACACGACCGGGGAAAAAGTCGCCGTCTGCACCATTTACGACAAGTACATTACAACAAGAAGCATCTCGGAAATTAGGGTATTCCATTGCTTCTACCATGCAGATAGCCCAGAAATTGTATGAGGCGGGTCATATCACCTATATGCGTACAGACTCGGTCAATCTCTCGCAACAAGCAATCGAAATGGCTCAACAACAAATTATTGCAGCATTCGGTGAACGCTATAGCAAGCCCCAACAATACACCACAAAGAGCAGCTCCGCTCAAGAAGCTCACGAAGCAATCAGACCTACCGATTTCTCTAAAAAAGCTATTGAAGGAGACAAGCAAGCACAAAAACTCTATGAATTGATTTGGAAGCGCACTTTGGCTTCGCAAATGAGTGATGCACAACTTGAGAAGACCACAGCCACGATTGCAATCTCAACTCAATCCGATTCCTTAATAGCAACAGGTGAGGTGCTCAAGTTTGATGGATTCTTAAAATTGTACCTCGAATCAACTGATGATGAAAAAGAGTCTGCTGATGATGAAAAAATGTTACCGCCAATGACTATCGGTGATAATGCAGTTTTAGAAGTAATGACAGCTACGGAAAGGTATGCTAAGCCGCCTGCACGATATACCGAAGCAACTTTAGTGAAAAAGATGGAAGAACTTGGCATAGGGCGACCTTCAACGTATGCTCCGACGATTTCGACCATACAAAAAAGAGACTATGTACTCAAAGAAGATAGGGACCCCCAAGAACGCATTATTAATGTAATTACTTTACTGGCAGATACTGTCACATCTACACAAAAAAAAGAAAAGTTTGGAGCTGAGAAATCTAAACTATTTCCAACTGATATTGGTATTGTGGTCACTGATTTTCTGATTGAAAATTTTGGACAAATCATGGACTATAACTTTACAGCCACAGTAGAAGAACAATTTGATCAAATTGCAGAAGGTAAAGTTGAGTGGCGGACTATGCTCGGAGATTTTTACAATCCTTTTCATTCTACAATAGAAGAAACAGCGCAAACAGCCGTAAAAAGCACACCGGTAAGGGTCGTGGGCACTGATCCATCAACGGGTAATACCATTTTTGCAAAAATTGGGCGCTATGGTCCTATGGTGCAAATAGGCGACAATAACTCCGAATCTGTGCGCTTCGCGAGTATTCCCTCAGGTTTATCAATTGAGACCATTGATCTTGACGCTGCGCTAAATTTATTCAAATTGCCTCGATTAGTCGGACAATTCGAAAATGAAGATGTCACAGCCGCTCTTGGTAAGTTTGGACCATACCTTAAGCACAAAAATAAATTCTTTAATCTCTATGAGTCTGATGATGTGATGACAATCGACATTGCGCGTGCAATTGAATTGATTGAATCAGAAAGAGAAAGAGAACAGCAGGCACTCATCAAAGAATTTCCGGAGAATCCTGATGTGAAAATTAAAAAGGGGCGCTATGGTCCATATATATCCATAGGGTCAATATCAGTGAGGATACCACGCGGTGAACAGCCCGAATCTATTACTTTACAACGCTGCTTTGAGCTTATGAGAGAGCAAGGCAAAGAAGTTTTAGACAAAAAAACTAAAGACAAAAAATCCGATGAAATAGATCCCAAATCCATAATTCGTGAATTTGAAAAATATCCGAGTGTTAAAATAATTAATGGACGCTTTGGGGTATATGCAATGGTCGGAAAGAAAAACATTAGACTTCCGAAAGAAATTGATATTCACACTGTGAGTGCTGAAAAAATCATTGCTCTGCAAATTGAACAAGAAGCCAAGGAACCGGTGAAATCAAAGAAAAAAGAGGAGAAAATTGCGTCTATAAATATCATTAGGCATTTTCCACTTAATCCGAATGTGAAAATATGTAATGGTCCCAAAGGTCCTTATGTATTAGTAGGAAAAGATGAAGTGAAAATTCCTGCGTCAACCAATCCAACGATGATGAGTTTGGAGCAATGCCTTTCTCTCCATCGGCTCCATGTTATGGACAAAGCACGAAAAGCAGCGAAAAAAGCGACTAAGCCTAAAAAGTAATTATTGATATGATAAAGCCCGATTGGAATATGCAATCGGGCTTTGTTTCGATTATTCGATTATTTTGGTTAATTCTACTCTTCTCAATCGTTTACGATAAACTTCCATGTCCTCTCCATTTCTTGGTTTGAGGGGCTTTTGTTTACCTTCACTTTTACTATTCAGTATAGATTTTTCTACACCGCGCTTTATTAACTCAGTTTCAATAAACTTAACGCGACGTAATGCCAAGGCTTTATTATACGAATCAGATGCTACATCGTCTGTATGCCCGACTAATTCAATTTTTTTAACTTTAGTACTATATTTTTTAATATTTTCCGCAACTACATCCAGCTCGGATTGCCAAGGAATTTCGGTTTCTACACCATTGGAATCTAAAATAAAAGTATATGGTTCATTGGCAATATCATTTGGAAAATTAATACGTAATGCAATAGTGTTTGGGAGTGTAATATCAATCCTTCCTGAGTGATATTTATCATCAGGTTTAAGGGTAAATTGTTCATTAAAATACAATGTATTATCCTTCTGTGCAGTAATTTCAATCTTTTTATCTGAAGGCACTTTCATAGAATATTTACCGTCATTATCACTTTTGGTTTGTGAAATCGTTTCCTTCGTTGCTGCATTTTTCGCAGTGATGTCTGCATCAACAACCGGAAGATTATCTGCTGTTCTTACAATGCCACTAATCTCGATATTGTGAGTGATTTGTTTTGATGCAACGGTGATTATGTCACTGTTGAATT
>JAFLBY010000018.1 GCA_017302855.1 Candidatus Kapaibacterium sp. | reverse complement strand
CAGATGTGGTTCGATCTAAATTTCTAATGAAACTACCAAAACCACAATAAGTCAATGGGGAACTAAGTCCCGCCGAGTCACCGAGACATAAGATATTGTTTGTTGCAATATTCTTTTCTTGAAAAAGTGATTTATGAAGATACGATGGGATAATCCCAAACAGAGGTCTGGAAACAGTAAAATTACTATCTGCTTTTTTGTAGTTATGAATTTGCTTAAAAAATACTTCATATAAATTTAGAAGCGATTTGTTTTGTTGAGAGTTAATCTCATCATAGAAGAATAAATAGGTAATAAATGAATTGTCTTTACCGGGAAAACCTTCCCAAATTAACTGTCTTCCGGTATCGTCGGCATCATCTAAAGTGAGAAGAATTTCACCAACTTCCGGATTTACTTCATCCGGTCTATCGCCAATTTTATAATGTGAAGCGATTGTCCCCACAGTAGGGCAGCAATGAGTTATGCTCCTTTTGGGGTTTAGTTGTTTTGAAACTGGCGAAAACGCTCCCATAGAATCAACAAACAATCTACCCGTAATTTCTATCGTATTTCCATTGTTTTCTATTGCAACAGAAACCGAATCAATATTGGATGTTATATGTAAGAACTTTGTATTGTCGTAAATAGTGTTTTCAGTATTTTCCAATTTAGTTCGGCAAATTTGTAATAGAGTGTTTGCATCAATTGCTAAATCTAAAACGTCACGCATCCAGAGCGATGGGGTCTTTACTGAAGAATTAGAATCATTGAATTTTATAAATCCGCCTAATGAGTAAAATTTAGCAATGATTGTTTGCAACTCTTCGTCAGTAAGTAAGCCAATATCAACAATTCTTTTAATTTCATTCTTGGATATGTTCCAATCCCGATGCGTAAATCCAACATGATATTGATCAAAAACACATACTTTGTATCCATAGACTTTTGACATCACAGCAGCATGAATGACAGCCAAACCACCGCCTGCATAAATAATATCAAATTCGGTTTTGCTATTTTGCTTTTTTGCAAAAGATATTGGAGGGATTGTTTTGTTTATCGTTTTTCTTTGAGAACCGTGTTCATAATTGAGCAATCGTTGAAACCAATACCCACCTTGGTGCATTGACTCGAATTGTTCCACAGTAAGCGGATGTGATTTTTTGTAAGGTGTAAAAACATCAGAAGAAACGTTTTCTTCTCTTGGGGTAAAGCAAATAGCCATAATGTAAAGATTTATTTTTCTTATGCGACGAATGATTCAAACAGTTAGTATTATGAGGAACAGTCACTCTAATACAATTTATGCTATATCCTTTGAGTATAGTTTGATTCTATGTCTCCTAGTAAGTTAGTGGGATACATGTTTCCATTCGCTATAATCAGTTCTATTGCAGTTATGTGTGCTGACGGTGGTATAGAGATAAAGATGTGTTCTTATTAACAATCGTCAGTTCCCATGGAAATGATGCTATTCGACGCGGATCAACTTCTTCAATTTTGAATTCAAATGATAGTACAATGCTGTAAGAAAAAGCATACATCTCATAGATGTACCAAATAAATCATATTGCATTGCAATATGCCTCATTGAGTTGTTTTCAAAAATGTTAAGACTCTGGAGTAGAAATGTTCTTAAAATATTGGTGAATTGCAATGTTGTTGCGTAAATTGAAAGCAACCAAATTAAATAATGTTGTTTCTATTTACAATTTGCACAAAAAGATGTTTGTCTATCACAATTGATGAGAGTTTGCTAAGAGTATTTTATGATCAATGTATTATGACTTTTAACGTTTGACTTGAACAGAAATAAAAAAAATCAAAAAAACTTACGGAAAATTTGCATTGTTATGAAATAGTTTCGTATTTTTGCACCCCGTAATATAATTCTTTGGAAATCATGCGGGCAATAATACCGGTTGCGGGGGTAGGGTCGAGACTTAGACCACATACATACACATTACCCAAAGTACTTCTCAACGTAGCTGGAAAGCCAATTTTAGGTCACATCCTTGATAAACTTCTATTGCAAGGAATCACAGAAGCAACGATAATAATTGGTTATATGGGGCATCTGGTAGAGGAGTATGTTAGGTCACACTACAACTTAAAGGTTGATTTTGTACAACAGAATGAACGCTTGGGGCTAGGTCATTCAATATGGGTTGCTCAGCATACTTTCGACAGCGATCCAATTCTCATTATCTTAGGAGATACGATTTTTGATGTCAATTTGTCGGAAGCCTTTTCACAAGGTGTAAATTCTCTTGGTGTAAAAGAAGTTCATGATCCTCGACGCTTTGGAGTAGTTGAGTTGAATGACCGTTTTATTGTTAGATTAGTTGAGAAACCTGATGTGCCACCATCAAATTTAGCATTGGTCGGATTGTATTTTATAAAAAACACTCTTTTGTTTAAACAGTGTCTCAATACATTGGTTACTGAAAATATTCGAACACGAGATGAATATCAACTTACAGATGCATTGCAGTTAATGATAGATTCAGGGGAAATATTCACAACGTTTCAAGTTGACGGTTGGTATGATTGTGGGAAACATGAAACAATTCTTTCAACGAATCGCTATTTGTTAGAACATCAGACTTCTGATGTCAGTGTACATGATTGTGTAATTATCCCCCCAGTTTTTATTGCTCCTTCTGCAAAGGTCAGCCGTTCGGTTATTGGTCCGTATGCTACAATTGCAGAGAATGCAGAAGTTATTGACAGTGTGCTAAAAAATAGCATTATTGGTGATAATGCAATCGTAACTTCCTCAGTGCTTGACCAATCCTTAATAGGAAATAGTGCAGTTGTCAATGGTACATTTTCTGTTTTGAATGTTGGAGATTCTAGTGAAATCAATAAATCTTGATATTAACGTTTCATAACTAAATTAGGAATTAATAATTAATGAGTAAAATATTGTTTACTTCTGAATCTGTTTCAGAAGGTCACCCAGACAAAATTTGCGACCAGGTTTCAGATGCAGTGCTTGATGCTGTTTTAACCGATGACCCAACAAGTAGAGTTGCGTGTGAATGTTTTGCCAGCACGGGATTAATCGTTGTAGGTGGAGAAATCACAACGAACACATACATTGATTTACCTCAGCTTGTGAGGAAAGTTATTCGTGAAATTGGATATACTAAAGCCGAATACCGATTTGATAGTGAGTCTTGTGCAGTCATAAATGTTATTAATCGTCAATCACCGGATATTGCGATGGGTGTTGATACGGGAGGTGCAGGTGACCAAGGTATGATGTTTGGTTATGCAATTAATGAAACACAGGAATTAATGCCAGCCGCCTTGATGTATTCTCATCAACTCATGCAGAAAATAGCTGATATTCGTAAGAATAATTTAGATTTGATGCCTTATTTGAGACCTGATGCTAAAGCCCAAGTTACGATTGAGTATAATGAAGATAAGTCTATAAGAAGAATTGATACAATTGTCATTTCTACACAACATGATCCTGATGTCAGTCTGGAAACTATAATCAGTGATGTAAAAAAATATGTCATTTCCTCGGTCATTCCGTCACATCTCATTGATTCCGAAACTATTTTCCATATTAATCCAACCGGAAAATTTGAAATAGGAGGTCCTCATGGTGACACAGGGTTGACAGGAAGAAAAATTATTGTTGATACCTATGGTGGAAAAGCTCCACATGGAGGAGGGGCATTTTCGGGTAAAGATCCTACCAAAGTAGATCGTTCTGCTGCTTATGCAACCCGACATCTTGCAAAAAATATAGTTGCTTCTGGACTCGCGAAGGAATGTACGATTCAAGTGTCCTATGCTATTGGAGTAAAAAATCCAGTTTCTTTATTGGTAAATACACATAATACGAGCAGCATAGCAGATTCACATATTGCTGAGTATATTCAGAACACTATTGATATGACTCCGGAAGGAATAATTGAAAGACTTCAGTTACGCAGACCTATATACCGAGCATCTGCTGCTTATGGTCATTTTGGTCGTGATATATTTCCATGGGAAGCAAATACTTTAGTAAAGCATTTTCAAAATATATAAATTTCCCCTTAATTGTTCTTTTTCTATTTATTCATTTTTTTAGAGGTATATTCCTATGGGAAGACCAAAAAAAACTGTAGCCGCACCCGCAGCTAAATCAACTAATCAAAAACCAGGTCGTGGACGTCCCAAAGCTGCTGCTGCACCAGCTGTAGTAGCAAAACCGGTAGCCGCCGCACCAGCAAAAGGTCGTGGTCGTCCTAAAAAAGCGTAACATATTAGGAGTAATGAATGAAAGAAACGCAAAAAAAGAGCATGAAAAAAAATAGTAAATCAACGGCTCTTCTTGCTTCACCCAAAAAAGCAGTCGCTAAAGCTTCACAAAGCATTCCTGCACGTCAGGAAAAAGGCAAATTCAGCGAAGAAAAAGGCATGTATTGTGTAAGAAATATTGATCTTGCAGAGCAAGGTCAAGAACTAATTGCATGGGCTGAATCTCGTATGCCGGTGTTGATGTCTTTGCGTAAAGAAATGCGCAAAACTAAACCACTAAAAGGTATTAGAATTGCCGGCTGCTTACATGTAACTAAAGAAACAGCCGTGCTCGTTCGTGCGTTTCAAGATGCAGGTGCCACAGTTTCATGGTCAGGATGTAATCCTCTTTCTACCAATGACGCTGTAAGTGCTGCTCTGGCCAAAGATGGTATTTCAATTTTTGCTTGGTACGGATGTTCGGTGCCGGATTTCTATTGGAGTATTGAACGTACTCTCGATATGAAGCCTCACCTCACACTTGATGACGGTTGCGATCTTATCAATACCGTGCATGAAAAATATCCGCACCTGGTCGGTGAATATATCATCGGTGGTACTGAAGAGACTACTACTGGGGTGCATCGCCTTCGTGCTCGTGCGGCACAAGGCAAATTACTCTATCCGGTCTATGCTGTAAACGATGCGGAAACCAAATGGGACTTCGATAATGTTTATGGCACCGGTCAAAGTACTCTCGACGGTATTATTAGAGCTACTTCGGTCATGTTAGCAGGCAAGAACTTCGTCGTTGCAGGATACGGACATTGCGGTTCAGGGGTCGCTAAACGTGCTGCCGGCATGGGGGCTTCGGTCATTGCTACCGAAATCAAACCTACTGCCGCTCTGAAAGCAACTCTAGAAGGGCATCGTGTCATGACTATGGACGAAGCTGCCTCGGTGGGTGATATTTTCTGTACCGCTACGGGAGTGAAAGACATCATCCGCAAAAGGCACTTTGAAGCTATGAAAGACGGAGCCATTGTCTGCAATACCGGACACTATGACGCCGAAATCAACATCAAAGAACTTGCAGCTCTCGCTAAATCACGTCGAACCATTCGTCCAAATTGCGAAGAATTCGTTCTAAAAGGGGGAAAACGAATTTATTTGCTTGCCGAAGGGCGCTTGGTTAATCTCGCTGCTGCCGAAGGACACCCCTCCGAAGTAATGGACATGTCCTTTGCCAACCAATTCATGGCGCATATCCGTTTGGTACAAGCCAAGAAAAATAATCAACAACTTCCGAACGAAGTTCTTGATCTTCCGGTTGAGCAAGACCAATTCATTGCTACTGTCAAATTGCAAGCGATGGGATTAAATCTCGACAAACTTACTAATGAGCAACTCGATTACATCAACGATTACTCCCACGGTACCTAATACCTAAGAGAATCACGCATATAAAAAAGCCGTCAGGTCGCAATACCCGACGGCTTCTTTTTTTTATACATCTTCCTCTATATTCTCTTCTCGCACTCTACCATACATCAATGCTTAACAGCACCCAATATCAAACGCTTTCCGCCATGGCTCAGCTCTACTACATATATACCCGAGCCATAAACACCCATATCAAACTCTATTTCCGTTGAACTCAACTCTCGCTCAGCCAACACAGCACCCTCAATACTGAACAATCGCGCTTTGCCCCCCAAATATCCATCAACTTTCACACGAAACGATTCCTCAAATGGGTGGGGGAACACACGAAGCCCTGTCTCATCACTATCTTCGGCAATACCATTCACTCCCGATCCAAATGCCATATACAAATCATTGCCATTCCAATATACATCCTTGTTTCCCGTAAAAACCAAGGTAGAATAATCACCGGACATCGTTCCCTGATACATGTTCAATCCCGAAACAGCCCCTACCTTCACCAGCTCAAAACTCGATGCTCTGAACTTCTCACCAAGTTTCGCACGACTAAAAGTATATAAACTCTGATACGATGCGCCCTTCGTCGAATCCTTCGCCGACACTATCAAATGCAAACCATCGCGGCTCAATTGACAACCCTCCAAACGAAAACCCGCAGGGCGCTCCACATAATCCGCCTGAACATAACTGCTGTCAAAACGACGACGAAAACCAATACAACCAAGATACTCATGAAACAAATAAAGCTCGCTTTTATCCGAACTCAATGACACAGAACCCAAAAAGCCCGGCGCTACCGATGTCACCCCATTCGAATCACGCAACACAATCTCCTTATCCTTCACAAACTTCTTCTCGGGAAAACTCAAACGGCAAACAAATACCTGCTTGCTCATTCCTGTGCTCACATAAAGCTCTGTCTCATCAGCATTGACCCACACGCCAGACAAACCCGGAATATCCAAACCCATCTGAACTTTATCCAAAAATGACCCGCTCGTAGTAGTACGCCGCGCCAGCATTATCCTCGCCGGAGTACCAGTCACATAATACAATCGTAAGCCATCAGATGTCAAACATGGATATGCCTCCGCATTATCATCACCGCTCAAATAGCTAATCTTACTACCGCCCCAAAAAGAAAATGATTCCGCCATCGGCTCAACAACAACAGAATTACCACCGCCCGATACTTGACTATAAGCAGCACTACCGAACAAAATCCCAACCATAACAAACAACAAAACACGAACCTTCGCAATAAAATCAGACATGGCAAAAACCTTCACAACGCTAAAAAAACAATACTTTTTCGCAAAAATACACCTTTCGTCCATAATCTAACCGCGCTCTTCAATCATAGACAACAAACCAACAGCCACTAACAATCAATAAAAAAAAGTCGCTGCGGCTGCTCTCTTTCCGCAACGACTCTGTGGCAAAAAATAGTTCGAGGTTTCTCCTTTCGAACTATAGGTGATGAAAAAATAAATCACACACACAGCATCTGAATCTATGGCAACTGCCAAAACATACAATCATTATTAGTTCTATAACTCACGAACTTAGTCCCACTCCGACCGTCAAAAGATTCAAACCTATCCGGCTTCTGATAATAATAATCCGGCGGATTCAAACGCACATACTCTATCGTCTTACCCACGCCCCTTTGCTCCGTACCAAAACCGCTGTGTACCGTACACACAAATCTGTACAAATTTTTTGCAAGATAAAAATTCAAATAATTTCCGCTTTCCGTTGAACTTGTTCTGTTCCAATTTGCCTCCGGATTCAAAGCAATTGAACGTCCCTGAACCAATCGCTGACGCACCTCGCCAATGCTCATAAGTACTCCGTTCCTATCCATAAAATACGCGTCATGTGTCGCATCAACCATCATCCATTTTTGCCAACGTCGCGAATACACCGTGTTAACAACATGATATTCCCGATCATTGGTGTCCTTTGGTAAACATGAAACAATTCGTGATTTATAACCCAGCGACAAATAACATTCATTAAGAATCGTAGCCAAACCACGACAATCAAGCCCCCGACGACCGTGCTTCACTTCCTCAAGCAAACTCATCGCATCCTTACTCTCAAGCATTGCCATCGAACCATCATGCTTCACATTGTTGTGCACCCAATGCATCAGATTTAATATCCGCGATATTTCATTGCCATTGCCGGCTATCTCATCAAGTTTGTAACGCTCACGAAGAGCAACCAATCGAGGATGATTGGCACTGTCATACGTAAATGGGGGAATGTAGCGAAGATCTTGGCGGTCAAATTCACAGGCATTTTGGAGGGTCAATAGGGGATCGGACTGATAAAAAAGCTCAACAACAACATTCGTCTTATCATCATAATTCACTACAAATTCGCCGGATGTCGTCTTATCATAAGGAACGCGAACCGTATCATTATTGGCAATGATTTTCACCGTACCTTTGCAGTACAATGTAGCATATTCTATGCGCCGAGCATCATCGGGAAGGCTGAATCGTTTGCTGCGGTAAGTCAATGAATCCTCAACTATCTCGATAGTACGAGAAGTCATACCCGTCGTGCCATCCGAATACACGGAACTTGCATATAATGTACTTGCTATCAGAAATAACAAAACCGAGAATATACTATTCACAAAGACCCCCCGATGAAATAAGGATGATGATTTGGCTTTGATGAACGCAACGCTTTGAAGTGTAAATCGTTGCCCTTTTTGACTGACCTATGCTGTGATGCAAATATAGCTACCTAAACAACCCATATCAATTATATTATGTTCATAAATTGTTCATTCGTTTACAATATCTGTCAGCTTAGGAAACTAAATTTGCATTATGAGATAATAACATGACATAAGTCATTGATTGTATGGAACTATATAGGAAACTTCTTTTGTTTTGCATAGGTATTCTTGACTATTGTTTATGAAGTTTTATGATAAAAAATTAATGGATTTTATAGCGTTAAACTCATTCTGTGTTACAATAAAGTTATCTCATGTTCTAAAAAGTTTGCATGGATATACATTATATAAAACTCTTTATGTATTTTTGTTCATGATAAGTACATAAAACACGTTTTTTACAGTTTTTAGTAAAAACAAACTTCCACATAAAATGTTTCTTTTGCCACAGAAAAGGAACAACACATTGTTGAAGAACTTTGTTACATATCTGATGTTGTTCTTTGTCATTTTGATAAACTCGAGCTTATAATTTAAGTCAACTGTTCTCTAACAGAGTATATCTTTTGTTGGATATGAAATATCTTGTGTTATATATAAAGAAATTAATACAACACAGACTTCCTCAAGAGCTTCACAGACTTCCTCAAGAGCTTTACGGACTTCCTCAAAAGCTTTACAGACTTCCTCAAAAGCTTTACAGACTTCCTCAAGAGCTTTACAGACTTCCTCAAAAGCTTTACGGACTTCCTCGAAAGCTTTACGGACTTCCTCAAGAGCTTTACAGACTTCCTCAAAAGCTTTACGGACTTCCTCAAAAGCTTTACGGACTTCCTCAAAAGCTTTACAGACTTCCTCAAGAGCTTTACAGACTTCCTCAAGAGCTTTACAGACTTCCTCAAAAGCTTTACGGACTGCCTTAGTGAATGTTTAGACTTTGTTCGCAGACAAAAATATATCGTTTAAACAGGAAAAGTGTATGATGGTATGAATATTGATGACATCTTCGGTGCTCATGCCTTGGTAATGGTGACTCACGATGTTCTTTGATAAAGCGAGGAGAATTATTGCAAAGAGTTTATGTAATTTTGTATAGTAATCATTGAACTTAGCGTAATAGTAAACGTGGTTAGTAATAATCAAGAATATTTTGAGGTTTAGTTATTGGTCATTAGTGTAAGAAAAAAATAGTGCTCTCACTATAATGATGCAGTATATAGATCGCTTTGGCGAGTATATGCTGCATAAAGCTCTCCATTTTATTCTATTTTTATTTTTTATAAGGAGTAATCCTATGCCAACATTTAGTTTTTCGATGTCTGCGGAGCAAATGATTGCTAAAGCGCGGAGCGTGAAATCTGCTTTGGAGCGAGATTTGACGGAATTAGCACCTTATGGTGTGACAATGCAAGAGATAACGGCGTTCAATACGCAAATTGATGATGCCGATGCTCTCCCGAATGATGATATATTGCAATGGTATTGGACGGAAGCAATCGCTGCCCGTGATGCCAAAGCAGCGGAGATTCGCACCTTGCTTGGTGGGATGGTCGCAAGGGTAGAGAATAAGTACGGCGTTCGTACTTCGCTTATCAAGGTGATGCGGTGCAATGATTTGGCGCGTAAGAATGCTGAAGCATTGAAGGAAACATGTCAAAATTCGATTGTGGTGTTGACGGAGCGTCTTGCGGAGCTTGCCAGCGAGGGTTTGACGCAGGCGATGATTGATAGTATTGGGGTTTTGCGTGATGAGTTATTGGTATTGATGGACGATGTGACGGAAAAGGTGCGTGTGAGGACGGAAGGGACGGTAACGCGGACTGATGCTTTGAACGCTTTGTATTTGAAGTTAGTCGGGTATTGTAAATATGGGAAATTGGTGTGGGAAAAGGTGAATGAGTCGAAGTATGCGGATTATGTGATTTATGATGAGGGCAATGTGCCTCAGACTCCGCCGGCAGCTGTTGAGAATTTGATGATTGTGAATTCGATAGTGTCGTGGTTTCCTTCGCCGACGGCAACAAGTTATCGTGTGGCAATCAGCTTGGAGCCTTCCCAAAGTGTTTGGGAGCAAATTTATTCGGGTGAATCAACGCAGGTGCCTGTTCCTTTGCCTCAAACGGGTGGTATTTTTGTTCGGGTGCAAGCATATAATGATGCAGGTTTGAGCGATCCGTCGTTTACGCAGAAGGTGATTAGTTTGGGAACGCCTTCTAATTTGTCTTATGGCAGCGGTGAGCTTTCTTGGTCTCTTGTTGATTGGGCAAATGGTTATTATGTGGAGGAATCTTCGAACGGGTCGGATTGGACAGAGATTTGGAATCAGAATACGAATTCGATGCCATTGACTTTGCAAAGCGGTACTTGGTACTATAGAGTTAGAGCGGGTTTTGGGGGTGTGTATTCGGGTTATAGTGATGTATTGGAGATTGATGGAAATCAAGTGGGAGGGTAAATAACAGATAGGTTGTGGTAAATCGCTTGTTATTTGTCTCATGACGCTCCACTTGGAATCCCTGCCGTTTTTCGGAAGGGATTTTTTTTTGTTGTTGGATTTACGTGGACTTTCCCAATAATAATGGAAAATGTACATCCATCTTAAAAAAGTGTAGGGAGTAAAAAGTCGCAGAAAGCATTGGTTTTATGGAGATGTTGTTCACAGTTTCGGAAACATAAGCCCAAGTTCTCCGCCCTCAATTTTTCTATTGACATCTAATCTGTTGCTTATCAATAGTAATGGGATAGATATAGTTAATTTTCGCTCGGGTTTATATACAAAAAAAAATGTATTATGTATGTGCAGAGAGATTTTATCGCTGATATTCTTTATTTTTTTTCCAAACCTACAAGGTTTTTGAAACCTCATAGGTTTACCAATACATGATGATTAGATTCCGTGCTTCAATTGTTTATTTAAGCCAAGCCGGGAAATCCTCTTGTGCGCTGCACACAGCCGCCCAAAAGATACGAAATGCAGATGCTGCGGTTTCCGCCTCGATTTTAATAGTCAGTTCATTGAGTACTTCTACGCCTTCAATGCGTTGTGCCCGCAAAGTATGTTCTCGTCTATAGAAATCGCATTCAAGAGAATAATGAGAAGTCGGTTTGAATGGTTGTAGTTGCCATTGAAGTCGCTTACGAGTAGCTCTTTCGGCAGCATCGGCAATTGTTTGTTTTGTTCGTGCTATAGGATAACAGATTGCAGCGGTAGAACCCAATACCTTTTTAGTAGAAACAAACTCAATCGAAGAACTTATTGCCGAACATTCTTCTTCCAAATCATCATTACCAACAATCAGCCCAACGGGAATATCATAACTGCCGAAGATGGCAGAATTCATGGTGATTTCACCAATTTCTTGACCATTTAATCGTAAGCGACAAATTGTGCTGCCAACATACGTATGGGCTAATAAACCATTGGGCGTTCCAGCTTTTGAGTGATAGCCAATCATAAAAGCCATGTCAATTTCATCATTGATTCCTTCAAGTTGGCATAATGGTTTATTGGATGGGGAAGCGGGACCAATCACTAAGGATGCTCGCTCATGTAATTCTTCAAAGAGAACATTCCTCATTACGCCATGACCATCACCAACGATAAATTCTGCATCAGGGATAACACGTAGGCAACCTTCAATAGCTGCATTAATGTCTTGAGTTAATAATTTCCGAGCTGCGGAGTATGTTTTCCCTTCGGGCATAAGTTGATCATGATGGACAACACCTGTGGCGCCTTCCATATCCGCTGCAATGAAAATAAGCATAAAGTAAAATTGTTAAATTTTTAAAAATATTGTAGATAGTAAAATTAAAGCCCGCATCTCTCAAAAATGTAATCTACACTTTCTTTTAATGAAATACCACCATCAAATATCGCATTTAGTTCATCGAGAGGCATAACTTCTGTTATCTGTTCTGATTCTGCCAAAGTTTGACGAAGTGGAATCTTCTTAGCCCATGTTTTCATAGCGCACGTTTGAACGCGGGAATATGCTTCTTCTCTTGTAAGACCACGTTTAACTAATTCTAACAAAATAGTTTGAGAAAAGACTAAGCCATATGTTTTTTCAATATTGGCTTTCATATTTTCGGGGTAAACAAGCAATCTGTCAATCAGATTTATCGCTAAATGGAGCATATAATCCATAATGATAGTGCTGTCTGGGCATATCACACGTTCAACGCTGCTGTGTGAAATATCACGTTCATGCCAAAGAGCATTATTTTCCATAGCAGCCATAGCATTGCTTCGAAGTAATCTTGCTAATCCCGTAAGCCTTTCAGAAACAATAGGATTACGTTTGTGAGGCATGGCTGAACTGCCTTTCTGCCCTTTAGAGAAAAACTCTTCGGCTTCAAGCACTTCCGAACGTTGCAAATGTCGCACTTCTATGGCAATTTTCTCTAATGATGATGCAATAATTGCTAAGGTTGAGAGAAATTCAGCATGGCGGTCTCTTTGAATTACTTGTGTCGAAACAGGGGCGGGAGTTAAGCCAAGCTTTTCGCAAACATATTCTTCAACTTTTGGAGAAAGATGTTCGAATGTTCCAACGGCACCGGAAATCATGCCCGTGGATATAATGGCATTGGCTTGTTCTAATCTTTTCAAATTGCGCAAAGATTCTTGATACCAGAGCGCAAGTTTTAATCCGAATGTTGTCGGCTCTGCATGAATGCCATGTGAACGTCCTACGCATACGGTATAGCGAAATTCATTTGCTCGGCGAGCTAAGACTTCCGATAACTGTTTCAATTTTTTGTAAATAAGCTCACCAGCTTGTTTTAACTGAACTGCGAGAGCAGTGTCTAATACATCGGATGAAGTCATGCCGAGGTGAATAAAACGTGAGTTAGGTCCTACATATTCTGCAACATTGGTCAGAAATGCAATCACATCATGCTTTACAGTTTCTTCAATTTCTAAAATCTTTTGTACATCGAATTGCGCTTTTTCACGGATTTCCGTAACAGCTTCGTGGGGAATGATGCCGAGTTTAGATTGGGCTTCACAAGCAAGTATTTCAATTTCCAACCAAATAGAGTATTTATTTTGTTCACTCCAAATTTTACCCATCTCGGGTCTTGTATAACGTTCAATCATAAAAATAAGATAAGAATTAACAAATGTTGCACAAAAATATCATTTCATCTTCGATTCATCATGAAGAATCATTCGATTTCTTCTATAGCGAGAAAAGTATCCTCCTGGTCAATTTCGGATATTCTGCACACCGATTGATAAGAGCATTTTTGGCAGGCATTAGGCTTTGGCGATACAGAAAATTCACCTTTGCCGATTTCTTCACAAAAATGACCACCTAACTCAACGGCTTGTTGTGCCACATCATTCAGATATGTGGAGTCATGTACTTTTATCCTGGAATAACCCGCAGCCACAACCAAATTTGCGCAATGTCCTGCAATCAGTGGCAATCTCACATATTTTTCTTTCTTTTCTTCGCGAGCAAAGGGGACATAATAGAGAGCACCAGAGGGGAAAGGTTGTTTTCCATATTTTGAGGCAATAATCTGATTTGCTGCTGCTATATATAGTGGCAATTGTAAAGAACGCAGAGTTGTAATGTCCTTGTTTAATGGGGGATTACCTGTTTTGTAATCGGTAACCAAGAACTCCACAGCATCATTATGTTCTTTAATTTCAATTCTATCAATCTTTCCCCTTAAAGTTAGTTTATCCGATAAAACCAAAGCTTGATTGCCCTTACCGGATTTGTTAAATTGCCCAAATGAATATTCAAATAAAGAGGGAATGAAGTCCCATCCAGCTTGAATTTTTTGTAGTTCATTTTCTAACCATACGAATAACTTTCCTTCAGCAACATCATCACCTAATAGCCGAGCGACTTCAATCGGGAAATAAGGATGATCAAAGCGTAGTCTTTCAAGTTCCTCATTTGCAATGTTTTGTAATAATGAAGCATAATCATCTTTTAGGTGTTCAAGTAGATTCGATGGCGGCAACTCTTTTTGCAACGTTGAATAAAAACGATAGACAATAGTATGGAACAGATTACCGATATCTGGGCTGTTAAACCAAGAACTAACCGATTGTTTATCTTGCAAATAGAGAATATAGGCCGACAAAAATTTGAAAGGGCATTCATTGTATTGTTCTAAAGCAGAAACAGAAATAGGGGCTTTACTGCGTTTCAACAACTTCGCTGTAGTATCAGCAGTTAATGTGGAATCGGTTATATCTTCGATTATGGTTTCAGTATGTATGCTTGATAATTGAAATTCTTGTTTTGAGGCGATTGAAGAATACCAAGCGGGGGATTCTGCGTCAAGAATATCAGCTAATTCTTTGCATCTATTGTCATTACGTAATGTGCTGATACGCAAAACGGCATCCAAAAACGGGGAAGGGATAGTTTCAGCGTTTCCATCAGATTTTGGCAGAAAGATATGAATCTTCGGTTTTTCGCTACTTTCCAACGCATTTGAAAACCATTCAAAGAATTGCATTCTTTCAGAACGAATATGGCGTTCTTCGGATTGAGGCAATTCAAAACCCAGAAATTGTTCCGGTTTATAGGATTGAGGAAATTCTCCGTCAATCAATCCACAGACAATTGAAATTGGACTTGGTATTCCGCGTGTTTGTTCGGGTGAGGTGATAGTAACGCCATAGCCATGTTTTTCTCGAATTTGGTATTTTGCCGCGTGCACGGAACTTTTTAGTCGAGAGAAATAATGAACAATTGAACGCTTTTTATGTGGGAAACGTTGTTTCTGAACAAAGCAAAACTCATTCAAAACATCAATGAAAGCCGCTAAAGCACGGGCATCTTTTTCTACTTCTTCTTCTAAAATGATATAATCAAGTTCGGAGATTCTGTTTTTTTTCAACAAGATATGGCGAAAAAGCATTTCAATAGCATGACGAACTTGTAAACGATTAAGGATATTGTTCAGAACGATTTGTTGAAAATCCTGCGGTGATAATTGCTTATCGGGAATATCAATAATTTCGATGAGGAGCGCAATATCTTTCTTAGCTTTTTCCAATTGTGAAAGTTGTTTATTTCTTTGTTGCAACTCTGCTTCATCAGCTAAGCCTGCATCATTCCATCTATTAATTAATGCTGTTATTGCATGTATTCTTTTGTCTATTGTTTCTAACCATTGATTTGGATTGCGGAATCTCCTATAATCAGTAATCCGCAGCATCCTTGCTACTTCATCAATTGTTGCTGCCGACTCCCGTTGTTGCAAAGCAATGCCTTCATGGTTCGAGTTATCCGATTGAAAAAATTGAAGATATGGGCTTGATAATGCTCTACGAATATCACGAACTCTCCATCCACGCAAACCAACATCAATAACGGAGAATAATGCAGAAACCACAGGCGCTTTCGCTAAACCATACCGGTCAGTTATATTAAGTGGTATTGCAAGTTTCTTGAAATATTCGCGGAACAGAGGAGTATAAATTTCCGGTTGCCGTACTGCAACCGTTATGTCCCCCGGTTGAATTTGCTCTTTAAGGATGTAATATTTTATTAGTTTACCTATTGATTCTACTTCACTTATACGATCTTGAGTCTGCCACACAGACACAAATTGAGAAAAGGACGAATTGTTTATGGGTCTTTCCGTATTAAATAACCATCGTCGTAAACAGGGGACAGGATCTAAATGTTGTGAATTGTGAATGGTAATGTTCTGTGAAGTTTGCACAGCCGAATATGTCGTATAACCGTGAAAAGTCAGTTGTGCAATCATTGTTTGGACATTACCGAATAATGGTCCATTTTGTTCTGAAAATTCGACCGAAATGATAACAGGGTAGGTTTGTTGTGCAAGCGCACTCAAGAATGCTGTTTCCGGCTGCGAAAACTCAGTAAATCCTGAAATATAGAGGAATAGATTATCGTCAAGTACGGAGGTAAGATAATGTGGATTATTGCTCAGATATTCTGTAAGTCTGTTGGTAAGCGTAAAATCATCGGATATATTTTCTTGTAACTTCGATTCATAGCGTGTGTAGAGAGTTAGTATATCTGTTAGCTTTTTCCGCGCTAATTGGGAAGTGTCCTTTACTTTTTCCATGTCTTGCACTAATTTATCCGGTGTGATTCCATCTTTTTTTAGTCCTTGCACCACATTCTTGAGGCGTTCTATGATTGGTAAAGAAAGATGTTCATCAGCAATACGATAGTACAACAGTTCAGATTGTTCAACAACTTCTTCAAAGAGTGCTAATTTGTATGCATCGCTCACTACATGAATGTTTGCAAAATCGCTTATTGTTGCAGCCAAGTATTGCACAAACGTTGCAAGAGTGAAAATAGGAGGTGATTTTACGGGCTTCTGTGATATGCTGTGCTGTAAACGTATCGTCTTCCTTTGCAACAAACGTTGAAGTCGTGCGGTCGGAACTATACGTACACACTCGTCTGTTTTGTCGCATATAGTGAGTGATTCTTGAAGATTAGCCGTAAAAGCAGCGTGATTGCAAAGTAAAAGTGCCATGACGAGATGTTCAATAAAAACTAATATTTAGAGAAATTTATGATTCCAAATTACGGCAGACTTTTCTATTTGAGGAAAATTTTTTGCAAAAAAGTTTGGTAGAAACGATAAATTCCGTATTTTTGTGAACCGAAAATAATCGGGCGGTTAGCTCAGCTGGTCCAGAGCGCCTGCCTTACAAGCAGGATGTCGGGGGTTCAAATCCCTCACCGCCCACGCATTTAGCTCATGAAATTCATGGGCTTTTTCTTTTTAACACTTAAACACATACCAATGAAAGTATCGTATAGTATAGCAAGCATCATCTTTTGGTTCAGTGTTTCAACTGCGGTCGCGCAGATTCCTGACTCATTAAAAACATTTACTTCCATTGAAGAAGCAGCCAAAAATCCTGACGTTGTAAGGACTTTACGCATAAATCGTTACGATAAAGATGTTTTTCCGAGTGAAGTATTAAAAATGAAAAATCTGCGGGTTTTTACATTACGAGGGGGAAAGTATCAAGCTATTCCGCCGGGCTTAGGGCAATTGAATCAATTAAGAATACTTCAAATAGAGAATAGTCACATAAGCGATCTTCCGGACGAAATTGGAAAACTTGAGGAATTAACACAGTTAAACCTACAAAATAATAAGTTGACTAAGGTGCCATCCAGTATAAGTAAGTTGTCAAAAATGACAATATTGAACCTTAGCAATAATATGATTACTGAGATACCAAATTCTGTCTCAGGGATGACGGCATTGGTTGATTTAAATCTGGCTAGCAATAAAATATCGACACTACCTGATGATATTGGTAATCTACCACAATTAAGAACTATCAATGTAAAAGGTAACCAGATATCAACTATCCCTAAATCCCTTGGAGCATCAAAGTCACTTGTGAATGTAGATCTCAGTAACAATAAACTATCTAACCTTGGTGGTATCGGTGGTTTATTGAAAATTGAAAATCTGGATTTAAGCAGCAATGGACTCTCGAAGCTTGACGATGCTCTTTTTGATTTACCCGAAATTAAAATTATTAATGTATCGGGAAATGCTTTGCAATCACTTCCAATGTCAATCTCAAAAGCAAAAAAGTTACGTGCACTCAATGCATCGAAAAATCAAATTTCCCAGCTACCTGCCGGATTGGCAGAGTTATCACAGTTAGATATGATTGATTTTTCCGAAAATTCAATAAAAGAAATTCCTGAATCAATAGGAAATCTTGAAAATTTACAATCTATTGATTTAGCAAAGAACAATCTTCGAACAATACCCGCAAGCATCGGAAAATTAACAAAACTGCGTTCATTGGACTTAACCGATAATCCATTGGAGTCGCTACCGATTAAGGATTTGATAAAGTTACATAATCTTAAAAAATTCATGTTTTTTCAATCACCCCCGGACGCAAGTAAAGAGCTAAAAAAAGCTCCCACAGATGCCAAACCTGTTGGTGATAAAAAGTAATATTATCTCTCATTCGGTCAAATGCTCATTTCTTTCATTAAACTCATCATTATATTTCTGCTTTCATGTCTGATTATGAAGGCACAAGATATACGTACATCTTTTGTCAAGAAATATTCAAATGTAAGTTCTATATCCGTTAAATTTACAGTAGATAATCAGAATGAAACCCTTACAATGAAAGCCAAAAAAGGCAATAAATTTGTTTTGGAACAAAAGTCAATTATAATTTATTGCGATGGTACGACTGTTTGGAATGTGAATAAAGAAACTAATAAATGTATGATATCTCAACGCGATATTCATAATGAATCTACTTCAATAGATGATATATTTTTGGGCGTCATGAACACGTACATTATTGAGAAAACAATGACAGTCAATGAAAGTGCATCTGGAACGGGTTATTATGTTGTCATGAAGCCGAAAAGTAAAGATGCAGTCATCAATGGAATAGAAAATCTCATCATTATCCTTGATAAAAAAACTCTTCAAATAAAGACAATTCAATTTAAGGATAATACCAACTCACATACAATCACAATAAAGTCAATGAAATTGAATGAAAAGATCAATAATTCCGTATTCAGCTTCACACCGACAAAAGCCATGACCATTGTGGATTTACGTTAAACCATCATCAAATATCGAGTACGATACTGAATTCCTTCCTAAATGAAGCAGCTATGTCAGCAAATTTCGCATTATGTTGTGCTTGTAGACCGGGCGAAAATTCTTGACGATAGTACAAGAGTGTTGCATAATCTTTGCAAACATATTGAATCACAAATTCACTGTCGGTACTTTGTTCCATAGATTCCAACATTCTCACATTCAAGAAACAATCGGTCTTCATAACCTCGGGTATATGATGCTCACACATCCATGTCCGCCATTCTTCTTTATAATCCGACTTGACATTTACATTCACTTGATATAGTATCATTTCCGCCCACGATAAAATTATGTTCTATTTTTGTGTTATATTCTTAACAGTTTCGCATAAGAACTCTTACAAATATACAACAATAACTCTTTCACATTGACTATGATTGACATAAAGGATCGCACTAAGTCGCTGCATTTGACAGTGGCACTCCTATCATTACTTTTGTTTATCCCCTTTTTGGGTAATGTACATCTCTTTGATTGGGATGAGATTAACTTTGCAGAAGCAGCACGTGAAATGATTGTCACGGGTGATTGGTTGCGAGTACATATTGATTATGCTCCGTTTTGGGAAAAACCACCATTGTTTATATGGCTGCAAGCAATAGCTATGTCAGTATTCGGAGTCAATGAATTTGCAGCCCGTTTACCGAATGCCTTGATTGGTGTAGCAACGTTGCAGATTTTGCTGTTTCTCGGTAGAAAAATCTACTCATTACAATTTGGTCTTTGGTGGGTACTTGCTTATGTCGGCTCATTTCTTCCACATTTTTACTTCAAGTCGGGAATTATTGATCCATTGTTTAATCTGTCTATATTTTTGGCTGTCTATTTTCTATTTAAGGCACTCAAAAAAGAGAGTACTATTGATATAGTGTATGCAGGTATAGCTACGGGCATAGCTGTGTTAACGAAAGGTCCTGTTGGTTTTCTTTTGCCTTCTATGGTAGGTATGATTATGCTGCTATGGCAGAGAAATATTTCCATGTTTGTTGTAAAAAGCATCATTATGTATCTATGCGTTTCTTTGCTTGTTTCATTGTTATGGTTCGGTGTGGAATATAGTATCAACGGTTCATGGTTTATCGAGGAATTTATACGGTACCAATTACGATTATTAACCACCGGTGATGCAGGACATTCGCAACCGTTTTATTATCACTTTGTGGTTGTGCTTATTGGTTGTTTTCCGGCTTCGATTTATGCTATATTTGGATTTCGTCGTGCTTGGAAATACGACACACACTCATTCTCGCAATGGATGATAGTTTTGTTCTTTACGGTTATGATACTTTTCTCGATAGTTCAAACAAAAATTGTGCATTATTCATCATTGGCTTATTATCCCGTAACCTACCTTGCGGCATTTGTTATTACCCAGTTTTTGGAAAAAAGAAGCCAAAAAACCTCACCATTTATTGCCTTATATTCTTTATTGAACATTGTCTGGATAGGACTTTTTACGGCACTATGGTATATTGGAACGCACATAGATTTTATCATCTCCATAACAAAGCGCGATTTCGAGAAAGCAAATTTATCTGCTCCTGTTGTGTGGAGTGGATATGAAGTGATTGTACCGTGCATACTTGTCCTTGGTTTTATTGCTTCAATCTTATTTATGCGCAGAGCGAAGTATGTTTATTCTATCATTTCAGGTTTTGTTGCCGTCATTGCAGCAATTACAATTTTTTTACCGTTAGTGGCACCTAAAGTAGAAGGTTACACTCAGAGATCTATACTTGAGTTTTATCAACAAACATCCGGCGAAGATTGTTATGTTCAACCTATTTTTTATAAAACCTATTCCCACCTTTTTTATGGAAACAGAAAATATAGTCAAAGTCCAGCATCAAAAAATATGACATCTGGTGAGTTTGAAGAATGGTTGAAATTGGGAGCGATTGATAAGCCCGCGTATTTTATTGCTAAATTACAAGATAAACATCACCTTGATGACATAGAAAATGCACAATTTTATGGTTCATATTATGGATTTTTAGTATATAAACGTACGGTGCAAACTATGTCAAAGCGGTAAAGATAAAGACATTATCGGAGTCGAAGGCGGGGGAGTAAGTATATCATTGACATTACTTTTTTCAGGTAATATTGAATCTAACATATCTTCTAATTGTTTAGAAAGGGAATGGAATAATATACCCGAGCCGACGCCGATCAAAGCACCCGCAGCAACATCTGTAGGATAATGAACACCAAGATGTAAACGAGCAAACATCGTATAAAGTGAATAAGTAACTGAAGCCGATGTAACAACCCAATTTTTGTAACGTAAACTAAGCACTGTTGCCAAACATACACTACCGCCGGAGTGACCTGATGGAAATGACCAAAAAGATTCAGTATCATTTGGAATAATACAATCTTTATGAGCAATAAACGGACGTTCTCTTTGCACAAGGGATTTTATACCTGTCATTATTCCAAATTGTGCAATTTCTGCACCGGCAATAAGAAATCCATTGAGGGCTATATCGCGATTTTTTTCACCATAACCATAGACTAAATGTATTGTTGGAATTGCTATGGACATTGGAACCAAACTGTTGCTGACTACTTTTGATGTGAACACTAACTCCGGGTTACGTATGGATGTCAAAGTATGAACGATAGCTGCATCCGCTGAAAGTGAATCAACACACGTTTTCGCCGAGATTGTATCGTGATGAGTAGGTAAGTGCAGTTGATAAATACTATAGAGTAATAATTTCACAGACATTTATGTACCTCTTTTATGGATTATATATAATTCCGGAGCCGGGAAGGAAGTATAAGGATAACTCAAATGGGCAATTGCAAAATCTTGTGTAGGCAAATGCTTAACGAAGCTTTGAATTGCGTCCATTTCTTGTTTACCGCCATCATGACCAACATATACAGCAATAGTAATAATTCCTCCTTTCTTTAAGAGAATACAGCTTTGTTCCAAAGCTGCACAGGTAGTAACAGCCGATGTCCTCACTGTTTTATCCGATTGCGGTAAATAGCCAAGATTGAACATTATAGCCACAATATTTTTATGAAATTTTGGGGGTATATATTGAAGTAAAGAATCATGCGATTGATTAAAAATGCTCACATTGTCTGAGATTGCATTCTCTTGTAATAAACTTTTTGTTGATTTACAAGCTGCTTCTTGAATATCAAATGCAAATACATGACCATTTTCTCCGACAGTTTGCGCTAAAAAAAGGGTATCATGACCATTGCCACATGTAGCATCAAGCGCGATATCTCCTTTCATAAGATATTGTTGAATCGTCCACTGAGCCATTGAGGTTAAATGAAAGATATTATTCTTCATCACTTTGAAAATATGTGATAAGTCTGCTATCTCTATGTTGAGATTCTGATTTACTTTTGATTTGATGCTGCAATTTATGAGCAAATTCATGAGCTGCATTATAGCCATACGTTTTTGAAAGATAATTAAGCGCAATTACCTCTGTGATAACTGTAATATTTTTTCCGGCAAAAATCGGCAATTTTACGGTGGCTATATCAACTTCAAGGATGGGAGATGTATATTCATCTAATCCGGTTCGGGTATATTCTTTATCTTTATCCCATTCTTCCAATTCTACAATGATTTCTAATCTTTTTTGAAAGCGTATTGCACGAATTCCAAACATTTTTTCTACGTCAATAATACCTAAACCGCGAATCTCCATAAAATGCTTTACAAGTGTAGTGCCGGTACCCATTAAAATTGATTCACGTTTTTTTGTAAACATAACAATATCGTCGGCAACTAAACGGTGTCCGCGTTCTACAAGATCCAGAGCTATTTCACTTTTACCTATGCCACTTCTACCTATAAGTAACACACCCACACCATAAACATCAACGAATGAACCATGTATTGTCGCTTGTTCAGCAAACTGATCATCTAAAAATTCAGTAAGCAAATAAATCGCTTTTGTAGTTTCGTATTTAGTTTGAAAAATGGGTATATGCGCCTTATTCGCTTCATCCATAAGAGGTGGGTCAAGTTCATGATTGTTTGTTAAAATTATACACGGTATATCAAAAGTACATAATGTAGAAAATGCTTTAACTCTATCCGATTCAGTTAAAGATTTTAAATAATACATTTCTGTATTGCCAAACACTTGAACTCTGTTATGGGTGAATAATTGCACAAATCCTGCAAGTGCCAATTGGGGTCTGTGGATGTTTTTATCAACAATTGGCTTGCTCATTGTTATGGATGGATTCACTTGAGCAAGTTTTACTGGTGATTGTAATAATATATTAACGGGTATATTACTTTTTTGGATAGGTGTTATGTTTTTTAATGAACTCATGGTAAGACAATAAATAAACTCATGGTAAAAAAAAACGCCTAAGTCACCTTAGGCGTTTCAAAAATCACGGTCTGTGTTCAGCATTACGATGATTAGATTGTTTTTCGCGTATTTTTTTTAATTGGCTGATAATTTTATCAGATGCTCCATGAATACTCTTATCAAACAAATCAGAAGAATCTTTTGCATTTATGACATGATCTTGTATATATACTGTAAATTCCACGATTTTTCCGTTATCATCATCAAGTACTATTTCTGTACGAGTAATGCCATCGGCATATTTCAAAAATTTGTTTGCGGTAGCAGTAACGATTTCTGTTAATTCAGGCCATGCTTTGAAATGGCGTGCTGAGATGTTAATCACCATAACGAACCCCATCTATATAAAAAGTGAAAAAAAATCTGCCTTTCGGCTTGCTTTATGACAAATGATTGTCGTAATTATTGTGTTGTAGTCCTTACTTGTTTTGTGAACTGAAAAAAGACTCCTACATTCACCGCAAATGAGCTTGTACCGGCATAAAATGTGTCATTCCATGAACTCGGCGGAGAGCTGAATTGCGATTTTGCCTTCTCAAAAAAGGGCGCATACAGACCTGAATATACATATCGTGCTTCAATAAGAAATCCTGCGATGAGGGATTGTTTGAGCTTTTTATCAAAAGACATTTCAATCCCGCTATAGAGTGTAAATGCCGGTCCCACTAATGTTGTATTGATATATTCACCGCCTGTTCTCAAATCATTGGGAAAAGAAGAACGCAACTTTTCAGTCCAACGTATATTCCCAATATTTATGCCAAGTCCACCACCGATATACGTTCTAAATTGATTCTGAAAGGGAACAATTTCGCCTGTAAGTAAAATAGGTATTGAATTTATTGTTAATTGTTGTTCAATGGTTCTTTGACCGACTTTTTGTGAATCGAGAGGTGATCGCATAATTTGAGTGTACATTTCCGTAAAGCCGGTATTGGCATATTCAGCATTGATTCCAAAACGGATGCCTTCGATAAATTCAAATCTGGCAGAAGCACCGAAAGCTAATTTGGCATCATATTCATTATTTTTTCCGCCAAAATACTGTAAGTAATTTTTTGTGAAATCTGCAGAACCGTAACCAAATTTCGGTCCCATATATACAGACAGCATATTGGTTATTTCCTTTGATTCGGCGGTTTGTGCATTTACTGGATGAACGGTGTGAAAAATAAGCCACAAAACAAGCACTATGGAAGTTATAATTTTCATCACTGCTATTACAATATGCGTTTGCCAAGGCAAGAAGTAACAACCCCAACAGCAAAGTCTGCGCTTTGGTTCATGTCGTCGAGAATTGGGTTTACTTCAGTGACTTCAAACGATTTGACCAAACCACTTTCGGCTGCCATCTCCATAATCAAATGTGTCTCACGATACGAAAGCCCTCCGGGAACGGGTGTACCTACACCTTTCGCGACTGAAGGGTCAACGCCATCTAAGTCAAAGGAAATATGTAAATGATCAATTCTGGATTTCATGCGTTCAAGAACAGTCAGCATTATTGCATACATCCCGAGTTTATCAATTTCGGTCATAGAATAAGCTTCAATGCCTAATTGTTTAATAAGTTCTCTCTCACCCGGATCAACGGATCGCAACCCAATCATCGTGATATTTTGCGGTTGAAGTTTCACAAAATCTCCTCCGACAGAAGTTAATTCTTTAGCACCGATACCAAGGTTGACTGCCACAGGCATACCGTGAATATTGCCTGATGGCGAGGTTTGCGGAGTATTGATATCTGAATGAGCATCCACCCATATTACTCCAAGCCTTTTATTGTGCGCTTGACAATGCGCTGATATACCGGCTAATGAACCAATGCTCATGGAGTGGTCGCCTCCCAAAATAAGTGGGAAGAAACCTGTGTCCAAAGCATTTTTTACATGAAGTGCAAGTGCTTCACTGGCTTTCGTAATTTCAGGAAGATAACGCAATTGTGAATCATAAATATCTTGCGTTTCCGGTGTTGGTACGCTAATGTCTCCAATATCATGCACTTCATAATCTAATTGAGCTAATCTCTGCGTCAGACCGGCAAGTCGTAAAGCAGAAGGACCCATATCAACCCCGCGGCGACCGGCTCCTAAATCTAGTGGATAACCTATAACTTTCAGTTTTCGATTCATAAGTCTTCATTGTATATAATGGGCAAAAATAGAAAAATTTAGTTACTCCGAATCTATGGTCATGCCATATACTTCGGGTAGCTTAAAATTGTGTGAGCCAAAGATAGAGAATAATTGTCCGGTGGAAAGTATAATACCGCCAAACGTTTTGTCATGTGTGTTGTACGCAAGATCAATGCGAATAATGGCTTCAGTGCCGGACGCTTTCAAATTATGGATTCGTATGCCTCCACCGATGGCATTGTAAAACCTTGTGTTGAATATCTGGTCACTTTGTTTCCATATCGTACCAATATCATGAAATAACACTCCCGACAATTTGAAAATCCATAGTTCAGCTTCGGGATAAATGCGTAATTCTGTATTGGTAATTATTCTGTTCGCACCTTCTAAAGTATTTGCGCCATAGCCTCGTAATCCTGCATCATTATCCAAAATTAACTGACGAAATGCATTCCAATTCCAGACTGTTTGTTGTCTCACTCGCGAAGCAATTAAAAATTTATCGGAAAAGCGATAATGTCCTACACCGGCAAACTCTTGATATGTATAACGAGGATTGCCGCGCTCAAATCCTGAGGCACCGCTCAATTGACCAAAAATATAGCCCTGACCAATAGCCACACTTTGCTGAATTTGTCCTCCGACATAATAGAGATTTTCACCTTGAGAACCAATAGGGAAGATACGTCCTATGACAGCTGTGCCCCATCCTCCGTACGCCATATCTTCGGTTTCATAACCATTTAGTTTGAGTGTTTTTGTAAATTTTTGTTGTAAGGAAGAAAATCCAAGCAATATTTTTCCGGAATTATCATAAGGTTGCCGTAAATTGGGACTTACACGCTGCACATCTTCAAGCCCGATATATGCCGAAAAAAATAAACGATCTTTTCTCTTCATACCTAATGAAAACCAAGACTCTGCGCGTCGTATATGATATGGAACTCTTTGCGTTAATGACGGACTGTAAATAAAATCTGATCCATAAGAATTTGTAGCAGCAATTCCAAATGAAATCGGTGAGGATAAGGTCCGAAAAGGTTGAAAAAGAGAAAATTGCTGTACTGTACGATAACGATGCGCCGATAATGCAAAAGAAAGACTCATCTCCGAGCGTAAAAAACGGCGATAAGTGCCGGTAATTATTCCATCCCAACCAATAGAATTTTCTGTTCTGTATAAACCTTGAGCCATGATTGATGAACCGGTACCACCAACATTTATCTCTCTGAAAAAACCACCTAATGAAGATATGCCGCCGCCAACATGGAAAACAGGAAATAGATTCGTGCTCCAAATATCTTGTGTTGTTATTGTGATGTCGGCTGTTCTGTCATCAATAGTATCAACCACCACGTTTACAGAAGAAAATAACCCGGATCTTCTCAAATTTCGCTCTGTTTCTTCGGCATCATCACGGTATAATTCTTCGCCTTGCTCAAATAATATTTCATCATCAATAACATATTTCTTTGTTAATGTATGCAATGCATTGGCAAAGTTTCCGGCAAAAAACCAGTCCTGACTTGTGCTGTCAAATACTTGTTTTCTTTTAAGATATATTTTTCTGACCGATAATTGCGCATACACCGAATTCGTACAAAAGAAAGTGACGACACTTATGGCTATGCTCAACAATAGAAGTAATTTTTTCATCAGCTCATCGTACTTTTTCTAATGCCCAATTAAAAACATTAATATAGTTTTGTGCTGAAATCAGAGAGGAATAATTTTGCGACATAGCATTATGACGAATAATATCCCAATGAGGCTTGACACGATAATGTGAGAGTGCTCGATTAATGGCATTGCGAAAATCTTGACTTGAATATTGGTGAAATACAAAACCGGTACCATAGCCGGTTCTGCCGTCATATTCCACAACGGTATCTGCAAGTCCTCCCGTTGCACGTACAATGGGAATAGTGCCGTATTTCAATGCATACATTTGAGTTAATCCACATGGTTCAAAACGTGAAGGAACTAAGAAAAAATCACTTGCCGCCGTAATTTTGTGGGATAGGGAATTGTTGTAACCGATTTGCACTAAGGCACGTCGTGGGTATTTTTTGCCCAAATAACGAAAGAAATCTTCGTAACGATTTTCGCCCGAACCGAGAAGGACAACGCGCGCTATTTTATTTTTAACAAAATGTTCCAGACTCTTTTCTAATAAATCAATTCCTTTTTGCGGCGTTAATCGCGATACCATGCCAATGAGTGGTAATCCATCAAGAATTTCTTCTGTTGAAAGTCCGAAATCTAATAATAGTCGGTGTTTATTATGCTCTTTTTCCGGTAGTGAATTATGTGTATAATTTTTATAAATCAGAGTATCAATTTCAGGGTTCCATTCGGTGTAATCTACGCCATTAAGCACACCAATCACATCCGCGGCACGAGCATGGAGAGCATCTTGCAGACCTTCGCCGGAATGAGTCCATCTAATTTCATGCGCATATGTCGGGCTTACGGTTGTCACTTTGTCGGCAAACATAATTCCGGCTTTTAGCGAGTTAACAGCACCGTATTGTTCAAACCATGAACCCTTAAAAAAATGTCTTTTATGTAAGCCCATATATTGCATTGTTTTTTGAGCTTCGTAAAGCCCTTGATATGCCATATTGTGTATAGTAAGAATACCTGCTGCTTTATTGAAAAAAGAATCATGTGCATAACTTATTTTTAACATCGGCATTGCTAATGCTGTATGATTGTCATGCGCATGAACTATATCCGGGCGGAAACCAAGTGTGCGAGCAGTTTCAAACGCAGCACGCGTTAAAAATATGAATCTGCGATCATTATCGGTAAAACCATCAGGATTACCGTAAATACCTTCTCTGTCAAAATAATCTGCATTCTCCAATAAGTAAACAGTAACATGCGAATCGGGTAAAATACCTGTCCACAAACGAGCATATTCTGTCCATGTGCCCATCGGAACGGCAACAATGACATCTGTGGGCTGTATTGAGTATTTATGCACATCAATATGACCATATTTAGGTAGCACGACAAGATTTTCATGTTCTAATTGTTCAAATGCTTTTGGCAGGGATGCTGCCACATCTCCTAATCCACCCGCTTTTGCAAATGGCGCAACTTCTGCTGAAATTGTAAGAATTTTCATAGTAAGAGTCTAAATTTGTGTCGAATGTATTGGATTATATTGCTCAACAATATGTGTCGAATATTGTTGACAAAGCGAGGATTCTTTTGCTTCGTAAGCATTGTCAAAGATACCGAACATAGTAGAACCACTGCCGGTCATAGCCGCATAACGCGCACCCGAAGTATAGAGTGCCTGTTTGATGGATTCCAATGCAGGGTGCTTTGCAAACACTGTTGCTTCAAAGTCATTTCTGTACGATAGTTTGTTAGTTATAGAGCATAGCACTTCTTTGCTTTCTTGTCCGGGCATGAAGTTAAACTGAGAATATGCAAAAGCCGTGTTCACATGTATGCCGGGATGAACTAATAGTATAGCACCCATTTCTGTGAAGTCCACATGTTCAATCATCTCACCGCGACCTGTGACAATAGCCGGTTTCGATTCGATAAAGAAAGGGCAGTCACTTCCAATCGTGGCAGCGATAGAACATAATGTATGATCATCAGCATAGATTTTCCACAAAGAATTGAGACTTTTTAATGTAAAAGCAGCATCGCTACTGCCGCCTCCAAGCCCTGCGCCTGTCGGAATGTTCTTTTGAAGTCGTATTTTTGCTCCGGATTTGACGGAAAAGTACTCTTGTAAGCATCGGGCAGCTTTCCAAACAAGGTTGTCTTCGATTGCACAATCAATGGGTGAGTCAAGAGTTATTGTATAATCATCTGACGTTTCTATTGTGAGTTCATCGCAAAGGGAAACCGGAAGAAAGAATGAATGGATATTGTGATAACCATCTGATCTTTTTCCGAGTACTTCAAGAAATAGATTGATTTTTGCCGGCGGAAAGCATGTAATTTTTGGCATATACATCTTGATGGTCAGTAATAAAACTAACGCAAAAATGCAGAAACAAGCTGAAATATCCTACACAAATGAACTTTTACGAAAGGCAATCCACCTTTCGTCTTTGTCTATACCTATCATGTATGGAATGTTAGGGAAACAAATAATTTTTCGTTTAATTTTGATTTCGACTATTCTCAGTGTTGGGCTGGACGTGTTATCACACAAAAATCTGCGTTTCCGCCAACTGTATCTCACACTCTTTGGTCGTTTGTTGCGTGCCCATGAAACGCAAGATGATCGTTTATTGCTTAATGGCGCGTCTTGGGTGCTTATTGCTGCATTTTTATGTATTCTATTTTTGCCTCAAAGTATAGCAATCACAGCATTTAGCATACTCATTGTTTCAGATACTGCCGCGGCACTGATAGGTAGAAAATTGGGAAAACACAGGTTCTTTGACAAGAGTGTCGAAGGCACAGCGGCTTTCATCGTATCAGCAATCGGTGTTGTTTTGGTTGTGCGGTTTATCATGGGTTTAGATATTTCTTTTGTCTATGCCGGCATTCTTGGTTCGATAATTGGTGGTATTGTGGAAGCGGCTTCAATCAGGTTGAAAATGGATGATAATTTGTCTATACCATTGAGTGTCGGATTGACAATGTGGTTAGCTGACTGGGTGGCATTTCTTTTGGGCTTTTCCGGTTTCTTAGACATTAACTCACCACTTTTTGAGCCATTTGATTTGGGCTTGTAATTTATCATCACATACTTACTACTATGAAAACTTTTTTGCATACTTTTATTGTATGTTTCGCTTTCTTGGCATATCAGTCCCTCAATGCTCAAAATAAGGGATGGGTCTGGCAAAATCCTCAACCTCAAGGTAATACAATCACTTCTCTGGCGATAAAACCCAATGGTTTGGCAATTGCTTGCGCCGAAGCCGGCGGCATCATTGCATCAGCCGACCAAGGAAATGTCTGGACAGGCAGATTAACTGCAACATCACAGGATTTGTTTGCGGTATCTTTTTCTTCCAATAACAATGGTTGGGCTGTCGGCACTAATGGCACTATTGTGAAAACCTCCGATGGTGGAATTCGTTGGGAAGTGCAAAAGTCCAATGTGACTGCCGGTTTGCAATCTGTGTATGCTGTGAATGATTCGATT
>JAFLBY010000179.1 GCA_017302855.1 Candidatus Kapaibacterium sp. | reverse complement strand
CAAGCAGAGTTCATACAGCTATCAACAACGATAATGAATGGCAGACCCATTTGCAAAGTGGAAAAGATAAAATCAACGTACACCTTAATGAAATAAGTTTTACGGGAAAGGAACAGAAGATTGATGTTGATTTTTTACCATATGACTTCAATAAACTTGTAGAAAATTTAAAAATTCAAATGCCTCTCTATTCGGAAGCATTGTTGAATGGTAATGCGTCGCAACAAAAACATTTTGAACTTTGGCAAAATGGACTTGGTTACAATAACCTTGTTTATACTGCAACTGTTTTAGGAGATTTACAGCAGAGAAAAATTCTTGACAAAGAGAGTTATGCCGCTTTACTTATTGAAGAACCTGAAGCACACTTGCATCCGCAATTGCAAAACTTATTTTTCAATTATCTTAATAAGTTAGACAAGGAACAGGGGTTTCAGCTTTTTGTCACCTCACATTCACCGACAATTACGGCTAAAGCTGAATTGAAATCTGTAATCGTTTTACAAAACCTTACGGACACGGTTCATGCTTTATCGCTTCAACATTCAGGACTGGAACCGAAGAACCAAACCTATCTTGAAAAATTTTTAGATGTAACCAAGTCTCAGCTATTCTTTGCAAACGGTGTTATTTTAGTTGAAGGAATTTCGGAAGCACTTCTGATGAAAGTGTTTAGTAGAAAAATTGGTGCTACATATGACATTGAGAAAGCAGGAATTGAAATTGTAAATATTAACGGAGTTGGCTTCAATCATTTCGCTAATCTTTTCAATAATCCAGATTCAACAAAAAATCTTCAAACAAGATGTGCTTTAATTACAGATGATGATAGAAAGGAAATTGCAGATGACCCAAGCGCAAGAATCAATAATGTAACGGCTTTAAATGGTGGTACATTAAAAACATTTATTGGTGCAGTCACTTTCGAATACGAATTGTTTTTAGCAAGTGATATAAATAGGTCGTTGTTGCTTAGTGTTTACAAAGAGTTTCATCCTGATACAGTAATCACCGTTGATGCAGATATACCGATTTACTCCAAAACCTTTGCGGATAAAGTGAAATCACAAAAAGGAAAATCTGAATTGGCTTTGCGTTTAGCAACTCATTTGGAAAATGGCTTTGAACTAAACAAAGCATTTGTAAATCAAGCACTCTCTGATGCACCAATTGATGAAGCAGCATATTTACAAACACTTGAACAACCAAACCGAGATGATTTTAACGCTTACAAAAATTTCACAGTTCCTCTTTACATTCAAAATGCAATTAAGTATGCTGTAAAAAATGAGTTTGATGTTTGAAACTTTATCCCCTACACAAAGAGAGATAGTATTTGACAAGTCAGGCAAGTTTGTAGTCAGAGCTTGTCCTGGCAGTGGCAAAACCTATTGCGTAAGTGCACGACTTGCAAGATTGATAAGTGAGTGGAAAGAAGATTATACAGGAATTGCAGCCGTATCATTTACAAATGTTGCATGGAAAGAAATTGAAAAAAAATACAAAGAAGAATTCAGTTCCAATCAATCAATATCTTTTCCTCATTTCATTGGAACACTTGACAGTTTTATAAACAAGTTCATATTTCTACCCTTTGGACATTTGGTAATGCAATGCAACAAACGACCAACGCTTGTTGGTGAACCTCATGGTTCATGGACTTATAGAAATTATGAAAGAGACCCTCATCAGTATTTTGATAAGTGTAGTTTTGATGTTAACGGTAATCTTATACCAATAGCACCTGCACAGAGTTTCAATCAAATGACTTGGAAGAATAATAGAGACGGTTCAACAAACCGACATGTTCTTAATTTGTATGCAGCAAAAAATGAATTAGTTGCGTTAGGATACGCCAACCAATCTGATGCAAACTATTTTGCGATGAAAATACTTGAGCAGTTCCCTTCAATTTGTCAGGCAGTCGCCCTAAGATTTCCTATTCTAATTGTTGACGAAGCACAAGACACATCAGAGGTGCAAATGCGGATTATAGAATTGCTTGCAGCAAGTGGGTTGAACGAAATAATGCTTGTAGGTGACCCAGACCAAGCAATCTTTGAATGGAATGGAGCAAGACCTGCATTGCTAAATGAAAAAATTGTTCAGTGGGAAAATTCAGTTCTATTAAATGAAAACCATAGAAGCTCAAAGCTAATTTGTGATAGCACTTTTAATCTTTCTTCGTTACCAGCCGCTTCAACTTCTGTTAACGAAGAAGTAGTTAATTGCGAATATCAACCAACAGTTGTTGTTTTCAACAACAACCTCCCACAAATTGTTACTGAGTTTCTTGCAGAATGCACTGCAAACGGAATTGCACTTTCGGATAAATCGGTTTCGGTTTTATACAGAGGTAAAGGAATGATAAATGAAATTGTCGGAGTTCAAAGAATTCCTTTTGGTGTTCATCATTGGCATAACCAAAACAACTTCACAAAGGATTTTGTCAGAGGAAAATATTATTACGACCAAAGAGATTTTAAAACTGGTTTCAAGTTGATTGAAAAAGCAATAATTAAAATGGAACAGGATCTAATAGTATGTACAGAAGAAATGATAGATAAGAGAATTGAAACAATTGGTTTCATAAAACACAGAACAATTGTTTTAGATTACATAAGAATTTTACCGAACACAAATACATCATTGGGCAACTGGATTGAAACCGCCAATGCTACATTTGCTTCAAAGAACATTCAACACACTTTGCAAATAAATCCCGACAGCAACAATTTTGCTTTCTCTCAAATATTTTTGAAAGAGGATGATATTGTAACCGAAACCAATTACAGAATTGGAACAGTCCATAGTGTGAAAGGTGAAACCTTTGATGCAACACTTTTAATCCTAAAAGAAAAAGCAGCAAACAGTTCTAAATATGTAAACTTATTGGCTGCAACAAATCCACCATTCGACCATGAAGAATTGCGCATTGCGTATGTAGGTATGACACGACCACGACGGGTTTTGAAGTTGGCTGTTCCCAACGAAGCTTGTAGAGTTGCATGGGTAAATAAATTGAATATACAGCAATGACAGAAGAGAAGCCCAGCCCCCAACAGCCGTATCTATTGCACAACTCATCGGTGATTGTTTAGAAAACGTGGGATAATGGGATAAAGCGTAGGGTCACTATGAGTTTGGATAGCTGTCTGAGCAGAGTTTATCAAGGTTAAAGCAGTTAAAAGTGTGTATAATATACCATTTTTCCGGACACGGCAATATGAAAAACTCTCAAAAACTCTCATTTCTTCTCAAAAACTCTCAAAAACTCTCATTTCTTCTCAAAAACTCTCATTTTTTCTCGTAGGGCTCTAAAATGAAGTTTTTTTTACGGTTTTAGGATAGTTTTATAGGCAAAACCTTGATTATAGCAAAGAATGTATGAATGTTTTGGCAAGAAATGGATGTTTGAACGGAGAAAAAGCAAGATTGATGAGATAACATAACGTAAAAACATCGTTTTGCCTGTTCCTTTTTGTATCGTATGGTTCCTAAATGTTTCTTTCTTCTTTCTTTTGTTCAAAATATTTGCAATAACAGCAGCTTTTTGCTTGAAGTATTCAAAATCCATGCTTCATTCTTTCCGTCATAGCCGGAAAGTGCGTACTTTCATCGTCTTTCTTTGAATGTAGGGGTATTGATTCGTATATTAGTATGGACAATGTCGGCGCATTCACTCCGTGAGATGTGTGTGGGCAATGAATCATCAAAGGTTCAGCGATTGAGTCAATCAAAAGTAGTGAGAACATGAGTTGATTATGAAAAGCTCCGTAACGCTATTGGGATATGTGCTCCCGGGAATCAAGATTTTATCGTAGAGTTATGATTCTTGAATGTACACTGTATCGTCATTTGATGCAATCAAGGGTAAAACGGGATCTGAAGACAAAGGTGAGAACTCCGCACAATGAGTTTTCCTCCCCTCTTCTAAATATTGATAGTGGTTATAGGAGTATGGTTGCGATTGCTATAAGACAATCAATACCAGAGAAAATGAAAAAAGTATCTACAATTATGAAACACAAGAAATGAGTATAAATATATTAAAATACGAGAGTGATATTTGGAGAACAGCAGATTTCTTGCGGGGTGCAGGAATTAAGGAAAGTGATTTTCCCAAATTCATGATGCCTTTTTTTGCTTTGATTATGGTAGAAAGCAGAATGCTTAGAGAAGTCCAAAGCTTGGAAGAATCCCTCGGACGTGACAATGAAGATGAATTTATTGAAATGTTCACTGTGGAAGAAGTCGCTTATAATGATTATGTTGTAAGGAAAAACAAAACTCTCAAAGACATCTGTAAAAACGATAAGACTTTTGATGTTGATTTCCATTCTTATCTCAAGGCATTTGACCATGAAACAAAATTTTTGTTGGGAGTTGATAAAGGAACGGAAGAAGAAAAGTTTTTGGATATTTCCGGCATAGCAGGACAGCTAAAAAAGAAACGCATCTTATTTGATACTGTGAAGGCATGGAGCGAAATTGATTTAACACCTTTCAATAACTCCGAAATAACCACACTTGAAGAACATATCAAACGCAAATGGGCTGACATCAGTGCCGAAACCGCAGGAGAACAATATACACCGGATGATATTATCGCGCTTATCTCTGAAATTATTGCTACTAAAATCGAGGATAATGGAAAGTTTCTGACTATCTATGACCCAACGTGTGGCGGGGGCAATTTGCTGTTTGGTGTGGAAGATAAGATACAGGAAATCTATCCGAACCGACCAACAGCAACGTATGGGCAAGAATGGAATGGTACTTTATATGCCTTGGCAAAAATTGAAAGCCGTTTCAGAAAAGATACAGCCATTGAATATGGCAATACCCTTACCGATATTGGCAAATTTTGGGATAAATCATTCAATATTATTGTTGCTAATCCTCCGTATGGTGTGGATTGGAAAGGGTATGAGAAAGATATACGCAATGATACAACGCAAAGATTTGTGGATTTACCCTCCATCAGCGATGGGCAATTTCTGTTTACACAACATATATTGCACAAATTGGCTGATGATGGTCTGAGCATTGTCGTCCATAATGGCTCTACCCTCTTCAGTGGCGATGCCGGCAGCGGAGAAAGCAATATCCGCAAACACTTTTTTGATAAAGATTGGGTCGAAGCCATTGTGCAAATGCCCACCGATGAATTTTTCAATACAGGTATCTATACATATTTGTGGATTTTCAATAAAAACAAGCCCGCAAAACGAAAAAACAAAGTAATGCTCATTAATGCGAGTGAACTCTACACGCCACTAAAGAAAAGTAAGGGCAAAAAACGTAAAGAAATGGATATAACCAATCGCCATAAAATAGTACAAGCCCTGACAAAGTTTAAAGACAATGAATTTGCAAGGGTGTTCGACAAATGGCATTTCTATTATAACCGACAAAGCATAATGCTTACCAATATTGATGAAAATGGCAAAGCAATTGAAATGCCCATAAAAACAAGCAAAGACGGTGAAGAGAAAGAAGAAAAATCTATCAAACTCACTCCAACAAAAATTATACAGGAAGATCTGAAATTTGATGTTTTTGATTTTGGGATTGATACGATTGATACAACAAAATATAAAAATCTTGAAGATTATTTTGAGAACTACCTCAAACCATTAATAGCAGAGTTGGACTATAAGGAGAAGGATTTAAAAGTTTATACCAATAAAATTTTCTATTGGTATGATGCCGATAAAGAAACCTTGATTGAGCAAACCAAAAAAGAAAAAGTTGAATTGGGATGTGGTAAAATTGTCATTAAAGCAAGTTTGAAAAAAGACACGAAAACAAAACTGCCCAAGAGCATCAATATCACCGTTGAACTCACGAAAGATTTACAAAAGGACTATGAGATAATCCCCTACAATCCTCATGAAGTGAAGAATCAAAGAAATATTGACGACTTCATGGCGAAGTATGTGTTTAAACCCTTTGAGTATTTGGACAATGTTATTGGTGTGGAAATCAATTTTAATAAGGTGTTTTATACACCCGAAAAACTTCGTGATGTGACATCAATCATTGCAGACCTTGATGCTTTGGAAAGAGAATTAACAAACCTTGAAAAGGAATTGGCTTTATGATGAAGTATGAAAAATATAAGCCAAGCGGTATTCAGTGGTTGGGTAATATTCCTGACACTTGGGAAATAAAAAGAGTGAAGGATACTTCCAACACTAAATCAGGAACGACACCCCATAGTGGCAAAAAATATTATTACGAAAATGGAGTTTTTAATTGGGTCAGAACTACGGACTTGAACGATGGGGAACTATACGATGTTGAATATAAAATAAATCAATTAGCGTTAGATGAATGTAGATTATCCTTTCTACCAATAGACACAATTTTGGTTGCTATGTATGGAGGTTTTGGCACTATTGGCAAAAATTCAATTTTAAAAAAGCCATCTACAATTAATCAATCAGTTTGCGCAATACTTCCCAGCAGAAAGTTAAGCTCTAATTATCTTATGTATTTTTTGAAATATTTTAGGGTAGATTGGAAATTATTTGCAGACGGTGCAAGGAAAGACCCTAACATTAATCAGGATGCAGTAAAAAATCTGTTCATTATTTATCCTCCCCTGTCCGAACAAACCGCCATTGCCGAATACCTTGATACAAAAACCCAAGCTAATGACAAAAAAATAAATCTGCTTACTAAAAAAGCAGAAACGTACAAAGAACTCCGCAAAAGCATTATCAATGATGCCGTTTGCAAGGGTTTGGATAAAAGTGTAAAGTTGAAAGAAAGTGGAGTTTA
>JAFLBY010000178.1 GCA_017302855.1 Candidatus Kapaibacterium sp. | reverse complement strand
GAAAGAATGGGACATATTATGCTTGCGGTACCCGTAGTGCATATTTGGTTCTTACGTTCTTTGCCCAGCAAAATAGCTCATTCACTTGGTATGCCCACAAAAGATGTGGAGCGTATTGTGTATTATGAGTCGTATGTCGTAATTCAACCCGGCAGCACAGGATTGCAGAAAAAAGACCTTCTTACTGAAGATCAGTATCTTGAAGTGTTGGCTAATCTGCCACAAAATGAACTTGATATGGACGAAGAGGATCCGCGTAAGTTCATAGCCCTCATTGGTGGCGAGGCGATTAAAGAAATGTTGAAACGCTTACAACCATTAGAATTACACGAAGAGTTACGCACTGAGGTTATCAGCGATATCTCGATGACTCGTAAACAGGAATTGTTAAAGCGTTTACGCGTACTTGAAGCATTTCAGCCGCGTGAAGACGGAGAGCCAAACAATCCTGAATGGATGGTACTTGATGTCGTGCCTGTGATTCCGCCGGATTTACGTCCTTTGGTTCCATTAGAAGGTGGACGTTTTGCTACATCTGATCTTAATGATCTTTATCGTCGTGTTATTATTCGTAATAATCGTTTACGTCGCCTTATTGACATCAAAGCACCTGAAGTGATTTTACGTAATGAAAAACGTATGTTGCAAGAAGCAGTAGATGCCTTATTTGACAATAGTCGTCGTAGTGTTCGTGCTGAATCGCAGCGTGCCTTGAAATCTCTTGCCGATACGCTCAAAGGTAAAGCCGGTCGCTTCCGCCAAAATCTTCTCGGTAAACGTGTGGATTATTCCGGTCGTTCGGTTATCGTCGTTGGTCCAGAGTTAAAAATTCATGAATGCGGTTTGCCGAAGGATATGGCTGTTGAATTATTTAAGCCATTTATTATTCGCAAGCTTATTGAGCGCGGCTATGTCAAAACAGTTAAAAGTGCCAAAAAGTTAGTCGAGCGCAAAACCAATGAGGTCTGGGATATTCTTGAAAAAGTTATTGACGGTCACCCGGTAATGCTTAACCGTGCTCCTACATTGCACCGTTTGGGTATTCAAGCATTTCAGCCACGTTTGATTGAAGGTAAAGCCATACAATTGCACCCATTGGTAACAACTGCGTTCAATGCTGACTTTGACGGTGACCAGATGGCTGTGCACGTGCCAATTAGCCATGAAGCCCAACTTGAGGCATTATTGCTCATGTTGGCATCGCATAATATTATGCACACGCAACATGGTGATCCTATTGCAGTTCCTTCACAAGACATGGTTCTTGGTGCATATTATTTGACGAAAATGCGACGCGGAGCTCAATATGAAGGTAAGGTTTTTGGATCTTCATCAGAAGTAATTATTGCTTACAACTCGAAACAAATTGGTTTGCACACAAAAATCAAAGTACGTTGGAATAAACAAATGATTGAAACCACCGTAGGTCGTGTGATTTTCAATCAAATTGTTCCAATCGAGATGGGGTATATCAATGAGTTGCTGACAAAAAATCGCCTACGTCAAATTATCGGTCAAACTTTCCGCAAAGCTGGTTTGGCTAAAACTGTCGAGTTCTTGGATAATATGAAAGAAGCCGGTTTTATGAATGCAACGCGTGGCGGTCTGTCCGTGAGTATTCATGATGTGGTTATCCCGATAGAAAAAGAAGCAATTATAAAAGATGCTCAGAGTAAAGTTGATAATATTGAAGATTTCTATCAAAACGGGGTGATTACCTCCGGCGAGCGATATAACAAAATCATTGATACTTGGTCAACCGCAACAAATCGTGTTGCAGATAAATTGTACAGTGACTTACAAAAAGCTCAAGATGGTTTTAACACATTCTGGATGATGTTGGATTCTCAGGCGCGGGGTTCTAAAGAGCAAATTCGCCAGCTTGCCGGTATGAGGGGACTTATGGCTAAACCTCAAAAATCAGCAAGTAACAGCAGTGCAGAGTTAATTGAAAACCCAATTATTGCGAACTTCAAAGAAGGTTTGTCTATTCTGGAGTACTTCATTTCAACGCACGGTGCTCGTAAAGGTCTTGCCGATACTGCTTTGAAAACAGCGGATGCCGGTTATTTGACACGTCGTTTACATGATGTGGCACAAGATGTTATCATCTCCGAATTGGATTGCAATACCATTCGCGGTATGGACATGAAAGCTCTCAAAGAAGGCGAAGATGTCAAAGAACCATTAGCTGAACGTATTGTTGGTCGTGTTGCTTTGGTTGATGTTATTGATCCGCTCACAGATAAGATGCTTATCACTGCCGGTTCTATTATTGATGAAGAAATTGCACAGAAAATCAGCGAAACATCCATAGAGTCTGTCATGATTCGTTCGGTGTTGACTTGTGAATCACGCCGTGGTGTTTGTGCAAAATGCTATGGACGCAATCTTGCAACAGGTCAATTAGTGGATATTGGTGAAGCCGTCGGTACTATTGCATCGCAATCTATCGGTGAGCCGGGTACACAGCTTACTCTACGTACTTTCCACACCGGTGGTACGGCTATGTTGGATTCATCCTCCTCTGTGGTCGTTGCAAAATTTGATGGTGTTATCCAATTTGAAAACATCAAAACTGTTATCTCGGAAGAAGAAGAAGAGCCACAAAATGTGGTTGTGAGCCGAAGTGGTGTTATCAATATCGTTGAGCCTGACAGCAATCGTATTCTCACAAAATATGATGCCGTTTACGGTGCTGTTATCAAAGTCAATGATGGTGACAGAATCAAAAAAGGCGATACCATTTATGATTGGGATCCATACAATGCCGTTATTATCACTGAAAAAGCGGGTACTATTCGATACAAAGACCTTATCCCGAATGTCACTTTCCGTGAGGAAAATGATGAACAAACGGGTCACATCACAAAAGTGGTAATGGATTCGCGCGATAGAACGAAAATGCCTGCACTTGAAATTGTTGATGAAAATGGTGAACCATTACAAACATATATCATTCCGACTCGTGCACAAATTATTGTTGATGAAAACGATAATGTTATCATTGGTACTAAACTTGTAAAAATTCCTCGTGACCGTGGTCGTATGCGTGATATTACCGGCGGTTTACCTCGAGTAACCGAGTTATTTGAAGCGCGTGCGCCTCAGAATCCGGCGATTATTGCAGACATTGACGGTATTGTTTCTTTCGAGAAAGCAAAACGCGGACAAAGAACAATTGCTGTCACAAGTTTGGACGGTCAGACACGGACTGAACATTCGGTTGCTACAAGCAAATATGTATTGGTTCAAGACGGCGATTTGGTACGTGCAGGTGACAGATTAACCGATGGATCTATTAATCCGCACGACATTTTGCGTATTAAAGGTTTCGGTGCAGTCCAAGAGTACCTTGTGAATGAAATTCAAGAGGTTTACCGTATGCAGGGCGTGAAAATCAATGATAAACACATCGAAACAATTGTTCGTCAAATGTTACAAAAAGTGCGCATCATTGATTCCGGCGATTCCACATTCCTTGAAAATGACCAAGTTGATAAAATGAAGTTCATGGATACTAATAATGAACTTAAATTATTGATGAAAGTCTTAGATAAAGGCGAATCACGCTTAAAAGTTGGCGCGCTCATTACAAAGAAAAAATTGCGTGAAGTCAATAATGAACTTGCTAAAAAAGAAAAACAGCAAGTTCTTGCAGAAACTGCAACCCCGGCTGTAGCTGAACCGGTATTGCTTGGTATTACTCAAGCATCGCTTCAAACAGAAAGCTGGTTGTCGGCTGCTTCATTCCAAGAAACAACACGTGTATTGGCTGAAGCATCGGTTGCTGCAAAATTAGACACACTCAATGGACTTAAAGAAAACATCATTCTTGGTCAGTTGGTGCCCGCAGGTACTGGTATCCGTCGCTATCAAGAAATGTTAGTAACAAGCGAAATCGGTAATATTTTTGGTGCAGACGCTATTACATTAGAACAAGCAGCACCGGAACCCGAATTACCTCCACGCCGTTCCAATAGTCGGCGTCGCGTCGTGACATAATTAAAGGTGTGTATTATATAAGAAAGCCCATATCTGTTTTACGGATATGGGCTTTCTTTTTTTTGTGACAAATTCCTACGTTTGTGACGCTCATAAGATAAACGTGAATGACAGATCAGTTCTTTAGTCCTTTGTTGTTATCTCGAATCGGTTGTGTAGTTTTGAAATCATTTGCGCACTACACTTTGCGATGAGCGGGCAATGGTCTGAGACCGAAAATTATGGGATAGCACTTTACAAAGTGAATGTAGGGGAACTATGAGTAACAATTACCCCTTTGGTATAGCGCAAACGGGCAGAAATTGGGATGACAGCCGATTGAATGTTTTTCAATAATAAGTATTATGAATTTTTGCTAATTGTTGACATTTATTATCCGCAGAAATTAAGATTTGAGTGAGTATCCTTAACTTATGCGGGTATAGAGTTGTTTTTATAATTGATTTATTAACTTCCGAAAATTATAAAGATATATTTGACATATTCTTGAATTCAAAGTATCTTGCATTGAAAGAATCAGAACCACGTCATAGTCTCTAAATAGTTCAGGAAATTTGCTCATAATCTTGCACTTGATGAATATTTTTGACTACAAAAAATTAAACATCATTTATATGTAATTTGTACACTTCCATTCCTTTTTTTGTAAATTTATGTATTTGTTTTTTCTCTAATAATCCGATTGATTCAAAGTAGTCAATAGAAGTGATGTCTATATCCTTATAAGCTTCCATACTGTAAATTTTAGAACTACCACCAGGATTGGACAATACATCATTATTCGGGTTGTTTTTGCGAGTTATTTGGGTCAATTTTATATAATCATTGAATCGGTTACTACTTTTAATTTTAGAATATAATATTTGAATATCTTCTGACACGCTTTGAAGGATACTGTAATCAATAGCTGATAAATTAGAAGGAAAATGACCATTAGGTCGATTCATGTTTTGAAATTTTGGGATTGGGTAGTTGTTTGTAAGTAAGTAATCAAATATCTCAATAGTCATTTCTTTAATTATATTATCTTTGATTTTGATTGTGGATTGAAGATTGTCAATTTCTATTACATGCTGACTTAATTGTGTCTTAAGCTTTTTTACTTCTTCTTTACTTAGAGGCTCGTCCTCCTTCTGCTTAATGGATACATTCTTTTCAATAAATTCTATCTTTGTGACAAGATAGTTTATAATCATTCGGAGGAACGGATATGCAAATGTGGTTAATGTTGCAAAAAAAAGCGGATACCAGTAAACCGAGAGTGCGTTACTAAAAAGTTTGTCTATCGCTACGATTTGCGACTCAATATTTGTATCATTTATCACAAAAAGATTGGCAAAGACTTTCCAATTGTGTAAGCACCAAGCTATTAGAAAAGAAGTCAAAAAAGTGTTCTTTTGTAGATTTTCCCACTTATCTTTGATACCACTAATTAAATTTTCCCAAATTGACATTTCTCGCTCCAATTGTATTTGATATGATGCTAAAAGACTGTTTTTAACAATTTATGGAAAATTTTAGAGCAGTTTTTCAGGGTCTTCGTATTTGTAGAAGTAATAACCTTGGTCATTCAGTATTTTTTTATGAGAATCATCACTACATACTATGACAAACGGGAAGTCACGGTTGAAACCCAAATAATATTGGTAAAATCTTAATTGTCTAATTAAATCGCCTAAAGACGGAATGCTTGTTTTTATTTCAAAATAAAATGGCACTAATAGACCTTGACATCTATAGTTAATATAAGGAATTGAATTTTCTGATTCAATTTCTATCAGCAAGTCAATATAACCAACTATAGAGGACGTATTCCTTGAACTATGAGATTCTGCAAAAAGAACATGTTCCCAAATTTTTCTTACAACTTTGTATGGATTATTCTTTAATATTCCTAACTCCTCAATGATCTTTTCAGGATTTTCATAAACCCATCTTTGTATTTCATCATGCTTTGGAGTTTTTTTATCAGGGTCAACGAACCCTGTCTTTTCTATCATTGTTTTAGGAAAATTCTGTTTCATAAGATTAATTGAAGATTGTGTGTAAAAGTTCTTAATGTTTTTAAAGAAAATGATTTTGTTTATAAATTAAGCAATAACCACCTAAAGATTTTATATCCATTCATGTGTCATTTTTTTAGTCGACATCGTAAACCAAGAGTTAAGATGTAAATTATTTATATGACTTTTTAAACTTGATCCAACATTTACCTACGTTGAAATACTACATTTCAAAAGAGGTTCTTACCAACTGTATCAGATACAAATGCAGACTATAATACAAATCATTTATTCTAAAGTGATTCCGTAATATTCTAACTTAACAAATTACAATTTCCAAATATGCATCAATCTTTAGTAAGTCCATGAATCAAATTTTCTGCAAAGTTAAGCGAATAAACTGAAATAATATGAATACGGCATGGCAACCGTTAAGCCACCATGCCGTGCAGAGAGAGTGTTTACCCGCCCAACTGACTGCTATCAAGCGTCAGCGTGGGCGTATATGCCGAATAGACCGACCCATAACCCGCTCGCAAACGATAATACCACACGCCGCTTTTGACGGTATGGGGTATCGTCGTTGTGTTCTGATTCCAAATCAAATTCCACTCCGTTTGATTGTCCGATTCTTCCAAATGATAGCCATTTGCCCAATTCACCGAAGAACAAACAAAATTGCCACTGATGAAATTGAAATCTTGCGGAGTGTCCAAAGCAAATACCTTGGTTATGATAATCGGTTGGCTATATCCGCCCGCATTGCGAGCTTCCACCCGACAATGAATGCCACCC
>JAFLBY010000177.1 GCA_017302855.1 Candidatus Kapaibacterium sp. | reverse complement strand
AGGTGCATTTGCAACTATAGATGTTTTGGGAGAATTTGTTGAATCGAAACAACAAGCAGAGCATGAATTTCGCTCTTCTATGGAAGTGCTCGATGCAATTAAAGAGCATAAATTGCAAGCATATTTATCCATAAAACCCACTTCTTTGGGATTAGGAATAGATGTGAATTATGGCTATAACCATATTGCTCAAATAGTAAAAAAAGCAGACTCTTTAGGCATATTTGTGCGGATGGATATGGAAAATACACCTTATACAACAGATACATTGAACGCGTACAAAAAGCTGCGCGCGGAGGGATTATCGAATTGCGGAGTTGTATTGCAAGCGTATCTTAAGAGAACTCAACAGGATATAAGGGAATTGGCAGACTATAAACCCAATATTCGATTATGTAAAGGCATTTATGTTGAATCTGATTCTGTGGCATTTAAACATCCGCAAGAAATAAGAAAAAATTATAAAGAGTGTCTTCATTTGCTCATGGAAAGTGCCACAAAAGTCGGCATTGCAACGCATGATGATGTACTCATTGATTCGGCTGTTGAATATGTGAAAAAGCATAATATTGCCCGTGAGCAATATGAATTTCAAATGCTTTTGGGTGTGCGAGAAAATAAACGTGATTCAATTATTGCTGCGGGTCACAGCATGAGAATTTATGTTCCTTTCGGTGAAGATTGGTATGGATATTCCATTCGTCGTTTAAAAGAAAATCCGGCAGTAGCACGTAATGTCATTAAAGCATTTTTTAGTCCTAATTCATGAAAAAATCATTTCTGTTATTACGCATAGTAATCGTGTTATGTACTATTGCATTTTCTTCGTGTTCAGTAAACACAAAAAACAAAGATACGGTCACTCTCGGAACATTTAACATTGCATGGTTAGGCGATGGTGATAATGATAGAGAAAAACGCTCTGATTCGGATTATGAACGGATTGCAGGCATCATAAAAGATATGAACGCAGATGTTATTGGTTTACAAGAAATTGAGAATGAAAAGGCACTTCGTAAAGTGATGAACTACCTTGAAGATTATCAATGCTTTGTCGGTAACACTGCTCGTGGGCAAAATGTCGCTTTTCTTTATAAAAACGAAGTGGAAGTTACGGATATTAAAGAGTATATGCCTGTTGCTATTCACAAAGGCAGAAATCGTCCCGGGCTTATTGCTCATTGTAAAAAAGGTAATTTTGATTGGTCAATGATGGTTGTACATTTAAAATCTACTTCGCGATATGACTCGACCGATGAGTTACGACAGGAAAGTAGAGAAACCCGCCGATTACAAGCCGCAATCATGACAAAATGGGTAGATTCCGTTGCACAAACTCAAGAAAAAGATATTATCATAGTCGGTGATTTTAATGATTTTCCGCTAAGAAAAAAAGACCCGACATTAACAGCTTTGCTGGACAATCAGAATATTGACTTTTTAACGAAAGAACGAAAAAGTTGTAAAGATGAAAAACTATATGCAATAGATCATATTGTTGTTTCAAAAAGTGCCAAAAAACGTTTTGTTACCGGCAGTGATGGAATGGTTAATTTTTATGCTTCCGAAAAAAAAGAAATTGCACAAAAAATTTCTGACCATTGTCCTGTTGTAAGTACATTTGATATAATTTCACCTGATAATGATTGATAACTATGACAGTTTTAGACTTAATACAACACGGATATAAAAATTGGAACGATGCATATACGCTAAGCAAACTTGGCGCTGAATTGGAAGAACGTTCACGATTTAATGAGGCAAGATTATTTCTTAACAGAGCTTTCGAATTAGATAATTCTTTGGAAGATATTTATCTGAGTTTGGCATTTACGCACTTTCGCGATATTTCCTCATCAGCAGAAGTTGGTGAAGAAATACTTGTGGACGGGATTGAGAATACGTCATCTGATATATTAAAAGCATGGCATATTGCGTTTGTGGAAGAAGAAGATATTGCAAGACGTATGGTCAATGTCCTTTTACTTTCTGATTCGGTGTATGTACAATTAACCGTAGCAAACTCCTTATTGTGGAGAGGAGATATTCAAGCATCGTATGAAAAAGTTATGGGCATACGTAATATAGAAAACAATGAAAAATCATTGGCAATGTATTGTAATCTCATGATTTGGTTATCGGGTACATACAAGGACATACAACTCGAAAGGGATATTGCACCGTTTGTAGAAAAGTTAATTTCATATAACAAGAACTGCTTTTCTTATCAAAATATGAGAATTATGCTTTTCCAGTCATTACAAAATTGGAAAAAAGTGCAACTTTATTGTATTGAGGCACTTAGGCAAATTCCTGATAATGAAACCCTCATGCTTGCTTTAGCAATGGCTTACGAAAATCTTGGTGACAATGATAATGCTGCAATGTGGTATAGTCGTGCTATTGGCGCTAAATATTCATTTGTTCGTGCTCGTTTGAGATTAGCTTACTTATTGGAAAAGCAAGGCAAGATACATTTTGCCATCGAAGTCATTCAAGAGATATTTGTCTGTAATCCGAATTATGCAATGGGGCATATACAAGCTGCTTTCTTTTTGTTTAAGCACCATGATAAAAAAGTGGCAGCTACTCTATTCTCACGTGCTTACTCGCAGCTAAAACCTTATGAAAAGCAATCTGTTGATAATAATCCTATGACGCATGAACTTGCTGCATTTCATACAAATACAGTAATTATTACGCCATCACTCAATTAGCAAAAGCAAGCAAAGTCTGTGTTTTCGTCGTACCGTTATGGAAGTGAATCACTAAAATTAATAATCCATTATGTCTAAAAGGAATATGTAATTCGTTTCCTAAGACATTGGTGTTGTTGATCTTAATGAGCTGCTCACCTAAGCTGTTGTATAATTCAACTGATGTTATATCTGTCGAATTATGCATAGTCAATGATTCGTTTTTGATAGTTGCAAATTTACTTTTTGATTCATCATAATAAATATCTTCTTGAATATTTACGGTTTGGGGAATGACCTCGATTATCGCATTGTCTTTATTGTTTTTAGTGCCATAATGGTCCCCTTGACTTTTGCCAAGAAAAATTCTGCCATCCGGTGATACACAGACACTCCGTAGTCTTGATGTTTCTATGATAGGATATTTCCACCAGTCAAGAACTGAATCTTGATTTACATTCAATGGAAATACTGAAAAAAAAGGGCTTCGTAAAGAAGCAACGAGTAATGAATTCTTCCATTGAGGAAATTTCTTGCCATCATAATATTCAATGCCGGCAATTGCTAATGTTGGGGTAAATGCACGATGTGGTTCAATGACTTGAGAGTCTTTGCAAAATTGTTCCTCAGTAGGAGAGTCACAAAAACCTTCTACGAAGGGCCATCCATAATTTCCTCCTTTTTTCAATGCGTTTAGCTCATCATCACCTTGAGTACCATGTTCTGTGCTGTATATGATATTATTCGATGTTATACATAAACCTTGATGATTTCTATGACCCCAGGTCCAAATAGCGCTTTGCGGAAAGGGATTATCGTGGGGGATAGTACCATCAATTTTTATTCTTAATGTTTTCCCGGCATAGCTTTGTAAATTTTGTGAAGGAATATTATCTAATCTGCCACCATCTCCGATTGTTAAAAAAATGAGCGAATCCTCAACACTTTTGACACGGCAACCGACATGCGAATACCCACCGGGAATACTGTCTAAAATTATGCGTGGTTCGATGAGCTTACTAATATTTTTATCATACGTAAAACGGATAAGTCGTACATATATAGAAAAGTTTTTCCCCTCAAATGTATGAGCTGCAAACACGTAAGTTATACTATTTTTTGTAAGGATATCAAAACCTAATAAACCGGGTTCATTTGTTGGATATCGCACAAGATTAGGCACTTGGGATAAAATTGTATCTCTAGCGCCTGTTTCAGGATTAACTCGCAATATCATTCCATCTATCCCTGAAACCCATAAATAATTATCATGTCCCCATCGCATTTCCCAAGGTACTTGCATGTCTTCAGCTATGACACGTTTGGTTAACTCTTGCGATAACACAGAGAAGTATAACAAAAAAAAGAATGCGAATATTGATATTATTCCTTTCATTCTGTTACAAGAAATGATTGCGTAAGAATAGAATTGTTTTGATGAATTGTAATAAAGTAAACACCTTGTGATAACATATTCAACGGTGTACTAAGGTTATTGTTGCTTTGCAATTTTTGCACAATTCTTCCTGTTATATCATATATTGTTGCGTTCCAATCAAATTGATTATTGTTTATGATTGTCAAGACATTATTGTGTGTTCTTATCGAAATTTCTCCATTAGGATTTGAGATTTCATCATCTGTATTGGAGATTTTTGAAGCTAATTCATAAATGCCATTTTGTTGCGTACTTTTTGTTCCATAGTGATCACCTTGACTTCGACCGATAAACACACGACCTTGCGGAGAAACACATACACTGCGTAAGCGTCCTAAACCCATATTGATATTTGTTCTTTTTACAACAGAATCACCATTCTCATTGAGATGAAGAACATGAAGCGAATTACCTTTTAATGATAAGAGCAATAAAGAATTTCTCCAATCAGGAAATTTATTGTTGTCGAAATATTCCATACCGGCTAATCCTAAGGTTGGACTAAAACCGGCAATAGGTTCGTTCACATTCGAGTCAGCGCAAAATTTCTGTTCTTGTGGTAAATTACAATATCCCTCCACAGCAGGCCATCCATAATTTGCCGCTTTTGTGAGAATGTTGACTTCGTCCTCTGTTGTTTCACCATGTTCAGAACTATAAATTATACCATTTTTGCCAATACATAAACCTTGATGATTTCGGTGTCCCCATGACCATACAGGGCTATTCGGAAAAGGATTGTCTTGAGGAAAAGTGCCGTCCAGATTTACTCTCAATGTTTTACCGGACCATGAAGCAATGTTTTGAGAGGGTTGAGGTTGAATTCTACCATCCCCGGCTGTAATCATGAGAGTGTTATCGGGCATATATTTAACGCGACAACCGGAATGAGTAGTTCCTGCTCCGATTCTTTCGATGATGGTGGTAGGATTTGTTAAAGTAGCATTGATTTGATTATACTTCAATTTAATTACTCTTAAATAGATTTTACTGCTTTCTGTGTATGTGTAGGAAACATAGACATCAGTTTCACCGATATCATTCGTGACAATATCAAAGCCATGCATACCGGATTCGGCAGATCTTGTAATGCCTGTTTGCTCATATAAAACAGATGATTCACCCGTGGTAGAATTTACTCGAATAATACGACCTTCGATGCCTGTAGTCCAAATCCAGCCATCAGGTCCCCATCGCATTTCCCAAGGCACTTGAATATCTGTGATGACAGGGCGAACAATGAGATCAGCCAGATTTTTTTGCGCAAATGAAATTTGTGATATTGTTAAAAGGAACAATATGCAAAGTGTATGTAGTTTTTTCATACCATGTATAATATTAGTGAAAAATGTGATTCAATTCAAGAACTCTGTAACCATGTTTTTGTCACATCTTAGCGAGAAAATGGCTTTTCTTTGTATCGTTTTGCTTCCGCATGGCTTCCTTGTTTGTCTTCCCAGCTAAGTACCTTGTCATATTGTTTGATAGCAAGATTCCTTTTACTTTGCATATCATAAATTTTCCCGATTTGAAGATTGACTTGTATTGTAAAACCGGACACATCTTCATCGAGGAATCTGCCTGCTTCATCACATTTGTAAAAATATCGTAAAGCCATATCAAAATCATTACGATTCATGAGAGCTTTACCAACATAATACAATCCCTCGCGAGCGGTTTGTTGGTCATATCCTTGTTTTTTATCAATACACTTTAATACAACATCTCGCCAAGTGGCTTCGGCTTCTGCATTCAATCCTAATTGAATTTGACAACGACCGAGATATCTTTGAAAATAGGGATTATCTGGATAAGAGGTATTTAATTCTTGAGCCAATTGATAAGCATATTGTGGTGTTTTTTCAAATTGATAATGAATCTGCATTAGTATCACTTTTGCTTCTGTGCCGGCATAGCGAGCATATTTTGCTGCTGAATTTAACTGTAAAATTCCCAGTTTTTTATCGCCACGAGGTAAAAAAGCCAAAATTGGTTGAATTAAGGGATATTGCTCGGCGAAGGTTGGTGCAAAATAATTATAGAGCCCAGTTCCAAGTAATATATCATGATTACTTGGTGCAAGTGTCTGACATTGTTGCAGTAAGCTCATTGCGGCTTTCCCATCTGATGCAGCATCAAACCAAGACTCTCTTTCAGAATAGAGCCGTGCACGAAATCCTAATGCTCCGGCTTTGAAGAAAAGACCTGTTATTGAGTTTTCATCTTGTTCTAGAAGATTATCGCACTTTTCAATACAATGATCTATTTTTTCTAAGAACACTTCGTCTAATGTATTACTTTTTTTATTTGTACGAATTCTCCACCATTCGACCATCGCGTCTAAAAAATAACCGGCAGGATTTGTGGGATATTTATCAATTACTTGTTTAAAGCATGCATGAGCTTTATCAAATTGAATATTATAAATATGAGCAGAGCCTGTTCTGACCAATGAATCCGCCTCTGTCGTCATTACTATAAATTGTGCAGATGCCTGCTGTAGCATCACATTTGAGATGATAATCCCACTAATGATTATGAAAGTTTTAATGGTAATTTTTTTTGATAGTCTCAACATTGTAACTCTTAAGATTTTGATAATAATTGCTGTTCAGCAAAATAACGACGATATAAATTAGCTACCGTAAATGGTGAAGGGGTGTGAAATCGTGATACAAATAATA
>JAFLBY010000176.1 GCA_017302855.1 Candidatus Kapaibacterium sp. | reverse complement strand
GCAGGAAACAATAACTAATACTATGATAAAAAGTGCTGTCTTCATAATCGGATTTTCCGTTGAGACATAAAGTAGAAAAAATGATTATTTCATACCAAGATACACAAGGTAGAAAATATTGTAAGTCCAATAGAGACTAAAGAGACAAAATCCTGCATATAATCCGGCAATGATATCATCTGCTATTACCCATATTGCACCCATTTGTTCATTCAATAAACGAATAGGGTAGGGTTTCCATATATCAAAAAGCCGAAATAGTCCGAATCCCACCAATGCCCATACCCATCCTATCGTGACAGAAGGAAGAGCAAATGTAAGCCACATTCCCGCTACTTCATCAATAACAATACTTGGTGAATCATCGCCAATGCGCTTTTCCATTGATGGAATTGCCCAAAAACCGATAAGTGTTGCAATACCCGCACTGATGGCATAGACATACCATGGTGGAGAAAATAAAACTAATAAAAGAGCCGCTAAAGAACCAAATGTGCCCGGAGCTTTGGGCAAAAAACCAATACCAAAAAAACTGCCCAACAGTATTGCCGAATAATCATGACCTTCTTTGGTCATTAAACGACGAATGACTTCCCGATTAGCAAAAATATATTCGATGGAAGTCCACACTGTATATGCCGTTAATAATGACATTGCCCAATCGGTATAAGTACCATAGAGCAATTGTGTGGCTTGGGCTCGAATGGGGGCTGATATTTCTGTGGTCGAAATAAATAATAAAATCAGCAAATAAATAATAAATACCATTTGAATAAATGTTTTTACTTTTGCTGAACGAGATGTTTTTATGGATAATCGTATTTCATCGGCAAATAATCGTAAAAATGTGGTAAACACATCACGAAATATGACTATAAGAACCATCCACAACGGTAATATTCCCATTGTTACAAAAGCAAAAAATGCCGATGCTGTTAATATTTTATCTGCGAGAGGATCAAAAAATATCCCAAATTCTGTTTGTTGTTTATAGCGACGTGCAATCCATCCGTCAAAATAATCGGTCAGCGCACCGAGAATAAATATGATTACCGCTATTTTTGAGGTTAGGCTTCCTTGGGCTGTTAATAATATATAGACAACCGGTGCCATAATAACACGTGTAAGAGAGATAATATTCGGTACAGATAAATACACGGTAAGGCAATTAATTGATGAGAGAATGGGCTGTGTTGATAATTGTATTGAATGATTGTGCTGAGAGTGCAGCCCCACCGATAAGTGCGCCGTTTATTGCTTCACGACTCAGGAGTGATTCTGCATTTTCTGCCGTGACCGAGCCGCCATAAAGTATAGGCAAATCTAAGGAATATGATGCGATAGTATGGTGGATATGACTATGTACTTCTTCGGCTTGCTCCGGCGTGGCGGCAAGTCCCGTACCGATTGCCCAAATTGGTTCATAGGCAATAAGCAGAGAAGAACAATCCTGTCCTTTTAAGCAATCCAATGTTGTCGTTACTTGGGAACGGATGCGCTCAAAAGTCATTCCTGTTTGCCTTTCTTCAAGGGTTTCTCCCACGCACCAAATAGGGCGTATATTTTTTGCAAGCAGTGCCATAATCTTTTTTGCAATCTGTGTATCGGTTTCCTGAAAATCACGTCGTCGTTCCGAATGTCCGACTATACAATATTTCACTCCTATATCTGCCAACATCGAAGCGGAAATTTCTCCCGTATAAGCACCTTTTTCGTGTTCATGACAATTTTGAGCACCCAACATGATGCGAGTGTTTTCGATTTGTTTTGCAACTGTGCTTAATGCAAGATATGGTGGGCATACAATGACTTCACATCGGTCATGAGCTGCGGGCATTGATGCGATTAATTCTTGCATAAATATTTCCGCCTGCGAGGGCGACATATTCATTTTCCAATTACCTGCTATGTAGAGTGTTTTCATCTATTTTTATCCTTTGCTTTTATGATTTCTTTTTTTTATCCATTACCATTGTTACGACAAAACCTCCGCCACAAAGGACAAGTCCAATGATGGTCAGCATTTTTCCTGTGGCAAAGCTTGCCGAATCATATTTCATGGTAATGGTATGTTTTCCCTTCGGCACATAGACGCCGCGTAAGCTGTAATTGGTTCTATACATCGGAGTTTCATTGCCATCTATGGTTGCTTTCCATGCCGGATACCAGATTTCACTCAATGATAATAATCCCGGCTCTTCGGTTTCAACGGTATAGCTGAATTCATTGTCCGTATAAGAAGTACATACAATGCTATGTTTGACGCTGTCGGCAACTTTTCCGGACAGTTTTTCCGGTAATTGTTCTTCGATGACCGATTGATGTTTATAGTCTATGCTTCCGGCTTTCATCACCGATTTCACATTATCCGTCGGAACAATTTTCACATCATAGACCATACGTGCACGGGGCAGTACACTTGGTCTTTCGGCAAATGCTAATTGACCACGCATCGAATCAATGACAAGTTCATAACGAATATTCAAAAGATCGGCAGCTTCCTTTGATGTTTGTGCCATCGGGCTGCGACGTGAGAGCAATATTGGGTTATAGCCCTCGAATAGCATAATATTATCCAATGGTCCCTGATTCCTTTTCATTGCCATGCCATATTTATTGCGCATCGAAACCCGGAAAATTTCTTGCGGTGGCTTTATTGCAAACGATTGTTTTGTCTGCTCATCAAGCGCAAATTGCTGTGCCGGATTTTCCTTCGAAGCACTGAATCCCGAATATGAAATTGTTAAGTCAATAAAAATCAATATCGTCGCAATGGCTCCGCCCACTACGGGGTTTACCCATCCGCGATGAACAATATGACCAATGACAAATGCCGCAATAATCATCACCAATGCCTGCATACCAAAACCGCTCACCGCATCAACTGCATTCTCCGGCGTACCAAGCATACCATTCAAAGCTCCAATAGACACAAGTAAGGCAATAGCTAAAATGATACCCGCAGGTATCAAAAAACGTTTGATGACAGCAGATTTATCCGCATTGCGCAAGGCATCAAAACCAAAACCCGCCATGATAGATAAACCAAAACTCCAATAAAACATCATACGGGCAGGATTACGAAAGGAACCAAGCACGGGAATATCCTGCAAAAGGGGATGCAAAAAGCCATTTTTACCTAAGCCGTACAGAAAGGCAATGCCGCACATCGTTATAATAAATGAACCAAAACGGGTGTTCCATAAAGTCAAAACACCGAATAGACCCAAAATGAGAGTGATGCTGCCGAAGTAAAAAGAAGTATCCCAATAGTAATGGGTTTCTGCCGGTTTGCCTTCTGCATCTTGCAAATAATACGGCGGATCGGATTTCTCGGGGAATGATTTCCCATAGAGATTAGGGACAATAGCTGTTAACAATTGTGAGGGCATCAAAGAGCCGTCGGCTGTTTTTTCATAGGTGATTTCACTCCGTTCGGACAAATCTGCAAGTTCTTTTGCCGGAAGGAATTGTATAGCGACCATCATTGCCGCGAGTACTATAGTCCCAATAGCTGTTGCTGCCCCTGTACCAAATCCTGCAACGCTCAACTCCTTGGCTTTTAATGCGCCAATACCCATCCACAGTAAATATATCACCGTAAAAATCAAACAAAAAGCCGACGTTTGCGGGTGACCCGAGATGAGCATAAGCCCCAGCACCAAAGCCGCACCGAATAATGACTTTATATTCTTTTGAAAAGCCGCTTTATCTATGAGCATCAAAAACAAAGGGAACCATGCCATGTGATAGACGACCATAGGGTGGATGGTGCGTACTGCCAGCGATCCCGAAAAACTGAATGCCACTGCCGCCAACACCGACCCCATGCCGCTGATGCCCTTATAACGACACAGCATATACATTGTCCATTGCGCGAGTAATACATGCAAAAACACAATGCTTTCCACGAACTTTGGCGATAAATTACCTTGATTATCCAAAAATAAAAATGCCATCGTATGGAACGGATACCAATACTGTGTCTGGAAATCCGCTGCGAAAGGCATACCCGAAAATGTATAGGGATTCCAAAACGGTATCTGGCCTTCGGCGGTAAGTCGTGCCGAATATGTCGTAAACGGGTAGATATACTCCGCCACATCATCCCACAGATAACCCTTCCCGAAGATATTCTCTCTGAAAAAAATCAATGTTGTCACAATGAATACTATACCGAGCACCCACATTGGTATGGATGTCAATATCTGACCCGTCGAAGAGGTCTTTCCTCCTTTTTGCTGTGCTGTAGCCATGAACTTCGATAACATTTGTGTTGAAAAACTAAGTGCAAATTACGAGGAAACGCCCTATCTTCATTGCTCTCTGTGCTTTCCAAGCCATAGAAACACGGACAAAAGCGATTATTAGGGGGTGAGAGTATGTAGTTAAAATTTTGTAGTTTAGAGAACATATATGACATAGCTGATACAGATGGATATATACTTTATACACTATGATAGATCTTATTGGAGACATTCACGGACATACAGACAAACTTGAACAATTATTGCTGAAGTTAGGTTCTGCAAAATGTGAAAAATTCAAGAAACTTATCCCAAGAGTAAAAGATGTTTGCCATTATCCAGCCGAAATAGTCAAGTATCACTTTCCTGATGTCAGAAATTTGATAAAAGTGGTAGCATGAAATTGATGAATCTTGCGCACAATGTACGCTTTTTATCTTGTGGCATACAGCTCGAAATTCTACCCGACACACAGATATAAAAACATACAATCAAGCTCGGCAGCGATAATTACATTGTATCGAAAAAAAATTAAAATGAAAAAGGACTCATGGAACTACAAACTCAATTTTCGTATATCACAAAGCTGATTGCAGAAGCCAAACAGCGTGCTTACCAAGCCGTTAATCATGAATTGGTAATGCTTTATTGGAATATTGGTGAATATTTGCATCTGCAAGTAAGCGCAAAATCATGGGGAAAATCTGTTGTAAAAGAGCTGGCGGAATTTATTGCCAAAACCGAACCGAATATAAAGGGATTTTCTGCCCAAAACCTCTGGCGAATGAAGCAGTTTTATGAAACGTACAAAGATGAGCCAAAACTCTCGGCACTGCTGAGAGAATTAGGTTGGACACATCATACCCTCATTTTTATGGCTTGTAAAACAACCCAAGAGCGAGAATTTTATCTGTGCCTATGTATCAAAGAACGACTTTCGACAAGAGAACTTGAACGTCAAATCAATTCCTCATATTATGAGCGAGTAATGCTAGGGAATACACAACTCAGCGAGGCGCATAAGACTTTGCCGCAAGACATTACCAATGTTTTTAAAGATACGTATGTGTTGGAACTCTTGAATCTGCCCGAACAACACGTTGAAAAAGACTTACAAAAAGCCATTTCCCACAATATCACGGCTTTTTTATTGGAATTTGGACGCGATTTTGCATTTATGGGTGAAGAATATCCTTTGCAGGTAGGTAATCAAGATTTTGCCATTGATTTGGTGTTTTATCACAGAAAACTGCGCTGCTTGGTGGCTATCGAACTCAAAATAGAACGCTTTAAGCCCGAACATCTGGGGCAACTCAATTTCTACCTCGAAGCACTCGACCGTGATATAAAAACTGAATACGAAAACCCAAGTATAGGTATTTTGCTCTGCAAAGGCAAAGATGACACGGTAGTAGAATATGCCTTAAACAGAAGCCTTTCGCCCACACTTATAGCCGATTATGAAACAAAACTCCCCAATAAAACTGTTCTTCAACAAAAATGGACAGAAATTCTAAACGCTTTTAATCTCGATGATAATGAATAATATGGAAAAAAATACGAATGATTATGAACATTGCATTCATTATATTGCAAGAGAAAAAAATTTTGTAGTTTAGAGAATATACATGACATTGCTGATATGGTTGGATACAATGTTCTATGTGCATACATTGTTTACTATCCTACTGTACAGATTGTGCTATAATTCACATAATACTTTATACACTATGATAGATCTTATTGGAGACATTCACGGACATGCAGACAAACTTGAACAATTATTGCTGAAGTTGGGTTATGCAAAAAATAAAGGAGTATATGCCCATCCTGACAGAAAAGTTCTGTTTGTTGGGGATTATATTGACAGGGGTCCGAAAATTAGGGAAACACTTGAAATAGTGAAGGCAATGGTTGACAGTGACAATGCCATTGCTTTAATGGGAAATCATGAATATAATGCACTGTGTTTCCATTTTCAAGAAACCGAAGGAGGGCATTTACGGAAGCATCTCATTAAAAATATTATTCAGCATTATGAAACCTTAAAACAATTTCAGAACCGCCAAAAAGAGTATGAAGATTATCTGGACTGGTTCAAGACTTTGCCGCTTTATTATGAAACGGATACTTTCAGAGCTGTTCATGCCTGTTGGGATAAAAAAAGTATTGATTATTTACGACAATTATTGGTAAATGACCTATTAACCGATGAACTAATTTATCAATCAGTAAAAAAAGAAACTCCATTGCATGAAGCGGTTGAACTGACATTAAAAGGAAAAGAAATAAAAATGCCCGAGGGACTTTTTTTTATTGATAAAGACGGAACACGAAGAACAGAAATACGAATTAAATGGTGGGAAAATCCTTCCGATATGACATATAAATCAATAAGTATTGAACCACTTGAAAATTTACCGGAATATCCTATTGAGAGTACGGAATTATCATCAGATGATTATTATCAAAGCAAAGACAAATTTGTTTTCTTCGGACATTATTGGCTCAAAGGCGAACCATCATTATATAAAGAAAATATTTGTTGCTTAGATTATAGCGTAGCAAAAGGCGGACACCTTGCAGCATACCGACTTGATGAAGAAAATACCTTAGATAGAAAT
>JAFLBY010000175.1 GCA_017302855.1 Candidatus Kapaibacterium sp. | reverse complement strand
TATGGCAGGACCAACTCCTGTTTCTGCACTTATCCACGCTGCTACTATGGTAACAGCAGGTATCTTTCTTATAGCGCGTAATGCAACATTATTCGCTTTATCACATGAAACAATGGCAGTTGTGACAGGAATTGGAATTACCACAGCTTTGGTTGCAGCTACTGTAGGTATTGTTCAAAATGACATTAAAAAAGTTCTCGCATATTCGACAGTCAGCCAATTAGGTTTTATGTTTGTTGCCTTAGGAGTAGGTGCATGGTGGGCTGCCGTTTTTCATGTAATGACTCATGCTTTCTTTAAAGCTCTCTTGTTCCTTGGTTCCGGGTCCGTCATCCACGGTATGCATGAAGAACAAGATATTCAAAAGATGGGTAATTTGAAAAAATATATGCCTACTACTTATAAAACATTTCTCATCGGTACGGTCGCAATTGCAGGGATTCCTCCTCTGAGCGGTTTCTTTTCCAAAGATGAAATTTTATGGAAAGCATTCGATAATGGCAGTCCTATTTTATGGGCTGTTGGTGCAATCGCTGCTTTTTGTACTGCATTTTATATGTTTAGAATGATGTTCTTGACTTTTCATGGCAAAGAGCGTTTCGATCATCATCACGTGCATCCTCATGAATCGCCTTTATCAATGACATTCCCACTGATGGTTTTGGCAGTTCTTTCCATTTTCGGTGGTTTTTTAGGTGTACCTTATGCCCTTGGTCATTTTATTGGAATTCCCAATATTCTTGAACATTGGCTTGAGCCGATTTTTGCAAATGCTGATAAAATACTCGGTCATGCAGCGCACCATGAAGTTCATGCAATAGAATATGGATTGATGGTTGTTTCTACGGCAATAGCGTCGCTTGGAATCTTTATCGCTTATCGCCTCTATTATTCGGAATCATCCAAACCAACAGAATTAGCTCAAAAACTATCCGGTTTTTACAAACTATTATGGAATAAATATTTTGTGGATGAAATATATCACAATCTGTTTGTAAGTCCTATCCGCGATATGTCGGAAAAATTCTTATGGAAAATTTTTGATGTGAAAATCATTGACGGCTTTATAAATAATTCGGCAAAAGCAACCGGTCAAAGTGGTGAATATATACGAAAAATACAAAGTGGTGTAGCGCAGAATTATGCTGTGTATATGCTTGTCGGTATTATTCTCATTGTCGGTTATTTGGTATTTGGATAAAATTACTTTTATTGAAACTTTCTTAGATTCACGATATGGGATTATTATTAACAACATTGTTTTTGCCACTCATTGGTGCAGCGGGTGTGATGTTTATCGGCAAACATCACACAAAAGCTATTGAGCGGTTTTCATTGATTCTTTCGATTGCAACATTTATCGTTTCTGTTATTCTGTTTCTACAGTTCGACAGCAGTAATCCCGGTTTCCAATTTGTGATGGATATTCCTTGGATTGCAAGCATTGATGCGGGCTTTCGTATAGGTGCGGATGGTATGACTATGTTGCTGATTGTCCTTACAACGTTTATTATGCCGATTGCTATTCTTTCTTCTTTTGATACAATTCACAAAAGACAAAAAGAATATTATATTATGGTCTTGCTCTTGCAATTTGGCATGACTGGAGTATTTTTAGCTTTAGATACATTCCTTTTTTACGTCTTTTGGGAATTAATTCTAATACCGATGTATTTTATTATCGGTATTTGGGGTGGTAAAGACAAAATATATGCAGCACTTAAATTTTTCCTTTATACTCTTGTCGGCTCATTATTGATGCTTGTAGCAATTGTGTATCTGGGATTAGCATATGCGGCTGTTCATGATGGCATGTTCACAATGGATTTATTAAAATTGCGTGAATTTGCTCCAACACTTGATTTTGAAACTCAACGCTGGCTATTTTTAGCATTTGCACTTTCTTTTTGCATTAAAGTGCCGGTGTTCCCTTTACATACATGGTTGCCGGATGCTCACGTTCAAGCTCCTACGCCCGGTTCCGTTATATTAGCAGGTGTATTGCTCAAAATGGGAACGTATGGACTTATCCGTTTTAATATGGAAATGTTTCCGCAGGCAATGTTCCACTATGCTGATATGTTGGCATTATTAGCTGTGATTGGTATAATCTATGGCGCATTGGTAGCCATGGTTCAAACCGACATTAAGAAATTAGTTGCCTACTCATCTGTCAGTCACTTAGGGTTTGTTGTCCTTGGTATTGCCTCAATGACCGTTGAAGGAATACAAGGCGCTATCATTCAGATGGTGAATCATGGTCTTTCAACCGGTATGCTTTTCCTTTGTGTTGGTATGATGTATGAGCGTCGTCATACACGCGAAATATCAGAGTATGGTGGAATTACGAAAGTGATGCCAAAATTTGCAGTACTCTTTACTATTGCAATGCTCGCCTCAGTGGGACTGCCGGGATTAAATGGTTTTGTTGGTGAGTATTTAACATTGTTTGGTTCTTTCCAATCCAAGTTTTTATCAACTACATGGTATTCAATACTTAGTGCATCAGGTGTGATTTTTGCAGCGGTGTATTTATTGTGGATGTTTCAACGTGTCATGTTCGGTACGAACGATAATCCGCACAATCAGCATCTTAAGGATTTATCAAAACGTGAGTATGCCATGTTGATACCGATGGTAATTTTTATTGTATGGATTGGTGTTTATCCAAAGACGTTCATGCAATTTTCAGAAAATAGCACAAAAGCACTTGTCGGAAAGTTAGAAATTTTGAAATTTGGTACAAGTGCGTATCAGATTTCTAAGTAAAAAATTGATATTTTGTAAATTAAGATAATAACCCAATCAATTATACGGATTCTTCATGCATATTGATGTAATACTCGCAGCACCTATTGTTTTCGTTTCTCTTATGGCAACGGCCTCTATGGTGCTTGATGCATTGAAAACTAAAGAAAATGGCAAAACTATTTTTCTTTTCAGCATCTATGTGTTAATGGCAACTTTTGTTTTATCTGCTTTGACATTTTCTCCAAACAGTCATTTCGGTTTAGTTGCTTTATTATCTAAACTTGGTTTAGCATCGGCACCCGAAACATTACCTAGTGGTGAGATGCTGACAGTGTTTAATGGTATGGTTAGCGTTGGTGGCTACGGCTGCTTTTTTGACATGATATTTACTTTAGGCGGTATCATGACCATTTTGGCTGCTCGCCCTTTCTTAGAGTCTGAAAAATTAGAACATTCGGAATTTTATACGCTTATTTTGTTTGCTGTTGCCGGTATGATGTTAATTTCTCATGCGACAAATATGCTGACTTTATTCATCGGCATTGAAGTGATGTCAGTCACGTTTTATATACTTTCCGGTTATACTCGCACAAATGAAAAATCTGTAGAATCATCCCTAAAATATTTCTTGTTGGGTGCATTTGCCACCGGATTTTTAGTGTATGGTATTGCTTTAATTTATGGTGCGACCGGCAGTATGGATTATGCTACAATAGCTTCTGCTACGCATGGGGATATTCGCTTCCCGACATTATTATTGATTGGTATTGGACTAATGATAGTGGGATTGTCATTCAAAACGGCATTGTTCCCATTTCATCAATGGGCACCCGATGTCTATAGTGGTGCTCCTACTGTTGTCACTGCATTTATGAGTACAGCAGGGAAAGCCGCCGCATTAGCTGCTTTTATGCCAATTATTCAGGTGTCATTGCCGGCAGCTATCGCTTATGATGGAAGCAATAAAATACAGATGATGTTAGCAGTGATTTCTGCTTTGACTATGCTTATCGGAAATATATCTGCTTTGGTACAAAAAGATGTTAAACGTATGCTTGCTTTTTCGTCTGTTGCTCATGCCGGATATTTATTAATGGGGTTGGTTGCTGCAAATCCCGAAGGACGCAGCGGCATAATGTTCTACTCCGCTTCGTATTTATTTATGCAAATTGGTTCATTTATTATTCTATCGGTTCTTGAAAGATCAGGACAAACCAATCATTCACTTGAATCATTTAATGGATTAAGTAAAAAATATCCGATACTTGCAGCGTTGATGTCAATATTTATGTTCTCTCTTGCAGGTATTCCTCCATTTGCCGGATTCTTTGGAAAGTACTATTTGTTTACAGCAGCAATACATGCAAATTTCACATGGCTAACGATTGTTGCCGTAGTTTCATCCGTGATTTCTGTGTATTTCTATATCGGCTTAATTGTCAATATGTATTTCAAAGAAAGCCAAGAGCAAGAACATGAATCTCAGCCCGGTTTAGCGGCAATTTCTTTAGTGCTTTCTACCGCCGGAATTATCATTTTGGGTCTCTTGCCCTCAGCCGTTTTATCAATAGCACAGGCATCATTTGGAAATCACTAAACCATCTGAACACATTTCTTTCATGAGCATTACGCTTATTGGTGTGATGCTCGTTTTTTTGTTTTGTTCACCCACATTATACGCCCAAAAAATATCTGCACTGATTTATGCGGATAAAAATCAAAAGAATGCTGATACTATTGACTTTGGTGTTGTGCTTTATGAAGATAATCTATTGACGAAAAATACCACTACAACTCGTTTTGTATATATTGAAAATACAGGAGAAGTACCGTTAGTTATTCCATCAATAATTGCTCCTTATTTCATAACAGGTCAGAGAATTATTACCTCTTTTGAACATCTTGAATTTTCAAATGCAGGAAATGTTACCCCCAAAGTGATTTCTCCCGGTACCATAGATAGTGTAGTCATTACATATAAGCCGGATCGGGATACTACTGTTACGAACTCACCAATTGGTATTCGTGTTGCTACTGTGTTGATAAGACCTTGCCCTTTGGTGAATGGGGTTTGTGTGTCAACTGATACAGCAGGACTTCCAATTCGTCGTGAATTTGTTGCTAAGGTATTTAAATCTCGTTATCCTTTATCATCTACAACACCACGCCTTTTTTTTGACAGTGTTTACGTTAATTCCTTCGGCTCATTACAAGACAGAGTACCTTTTAAAAACATCTCAAGAGAAAAAATAACGATAGAATCTAAGGAGTTCCGAGTTTTAGGAGATACTCGTTCTGATGAATTTGTTTTTGATCCGAGTGTAAATAATACAGTTAATCCCAAGAGCGAACTCCCGTTTTTTCTGCGTTATATTCCGAAAAACAGAGGTGTAGATAGTGCTGTAATATTTCTACGTTATACGCCCGGTCGCAATGAATCGAAAGATTCATCTTCGATGCGTGTCTATGGCTTTGGTGCACAGCAACAAGTGAGCGTTATTGATGTGCAAGCTGATTTACCCGGAACCAACTATGTTCGTGATACAGTTTTTTTGCGCGACGTACCTGTCGGATCTAATAATACTATTACCATAAAATTTGCTAATACCGGAAATACAAACTTTGGTATAGTGTCTCAAAAGATTGAGGGTGATAATCAGTTTACACTTACGAAACCATTATCCGCGGAAAGAGATTTGAGGCCTAATGAACAAGATGTCGCCAGCATAACATTTAATCCTCTTATGGAAACGGATTTGGGATTATATGAGGCACAATATGTTATTCAAAATAATATTCACACTCGTATTCCAACTTCGCCTGATTCCGTTAAAAGACGCATTATTACTTTACGCGCAAATGCATTGGCTCCGATAATGTCTATCGTAGGTACGCAGCAAGATACTCTTCGTTTTGGAACATTTCGCTTGCCTTTTAATAAAGCTTGCGCGCTTAAATTTGTGGACGACACGGTGTTGATTGAAAATAAAGGTAATGCAGAATTGCGAATTAAGACTCCTATATTATCAGGAAAAATTGATACAAAATTTTCGCTGCAAAATGCGCAAGCAGATACCATTCAAAAACAAAAGAACAGAGCGTTGATTGTTCGGTATTACCCTGAAAAATTAGGAGCAGATACAGCATATATTGAAATTCAATCGAATGATCCATTCCGTCGAAATAAAATTCTAACGTTAATTGCAACTGTTGCTCCCCCTGACACTGTTCAGTTGAATGCACCTGTGTTTACAGCCAAAGACGGTGTGGTGTTGCGAGTTCCCTTAATTTCGCCATCTCCGGCAATAGCGCAAGCAACAAAAGTTCGATGTAATGTTGTGCTGGATGAATTTGCATTAGGGTTTGTTCGTGCCGATGCTGCGGGTGCTTCCGCTGGTGGAAAAATATTCCCTCAACGATTGCAAGATGGGGTAGTCAGTTTACAAATAGAAGCACCCCTTGGCGGAACTTTTGTACCTAATGACACATTATGTTTATTGGTTTTGAAAACGTATTTTGGAAAACTCGGAAATTCACCAATTGTGATTACGTCTCCTAACATTGGGAATGCTGAATGTGATGAGGTATTTGTTCCCAAAACTGTCGCAGGTACATTTATGCTCGATTCAGCATGTTTGTTTGCCTTTAATCATATAAACAGTTCTTCATCTCGGTTTGGCATACGGAGCATTACACCATTACCGACTAAAGAGAATTCGACAGTTATAGTAGAACTTGCTTATTCCGGTTTGACAAGGATTTCTATCTATTCCGCCTCTGGAATATTGATGAAAGAAATAGTACACAATAACCTGAACGAGGGATTGCATAGTATTAGATTTGATGCATCCGATTTGCCGCAGGGTGTGTATTTTTGTGAGTTACAGGCAGGGATTTTCCATCAATTGCGTTCGTTTATTGTTGGACAATAACGCATTGAAGGGAACAATGAAATATTCATCTGCACTTTTTCGGATAATCGTCATGGTTACTATAATCATCATGACTCGATATGATTGTACATCGCAGGGATTTGATTGGATAACAGATGTGAGAACGCCAACAAAGTATCCGTATGTTTTTGGAGGTGTTAGTTTGTATGGAGGTTATTCCTTCGTTCAGGCCGATGGTTTACGAAGCACGGTGACACCGCTTTGTGGCATATATGAAAAAGGATTGGGAAATACGCTCGGTGGCTCAATCCGTATAGAACGTTGGAATGAAAGTGGACTTTCTTCGTGGATTGTGAATGCCGGGTTTGAACAAAGGTCATATTCCTTTGAGGATATAAGAACTTATACAACAAGCCAACAAAACACAGAAACGCAA
>JAFLBY010000174.1 GCA_017302855.1 Candidatus Kapaibacterium sp. | reverse complement strand
ATTTATATAATTATAGGGATAGAAAACAATCTTGTTTATGAGAATCCTAATACAGTACATCTGTTTGATTATCCAAACATAGGCAACACTTATTTAGAATGTATAGTTTATAATTTTTTGGAACTATCTTACAATACATTAAACGAAAGAGATTTATCTTTTGATAATTCTATATTTAAGATTGTTAATCAGGAAAGTTCAGAAAAAAAGGAGAGGTACTTAATACAGCGTACAAGTATCAATGAGATAACAAGAAAATCTGCAATAAGTATGATGCAGTCAGTAGAGCTCTTTTCAAGATATGAAGGCAACCCTGATTTATTAGCACTTAGTAAATTATTTTACACCTGTAATGCTGTTGTATCTTTAAACTATGAAGGAAAATCTTGCGATGGAGAGATTCTATTTCTAAATAGAAAAGACATTAATGTGTTGCTTAAACCTAATCATAAACTCGCAGGTTTTCGAGTTTATTTGGTATTCGAAAAACCAATCAAAATTTCAAATTTAAGACAACTTAGAAAGTTATTAGAAGCATCAGGGCAAGAAATTAAAATAGTATCAGACTCTGAATTTTTATTTGGTTTAGTTTCACTTGATGACAGCGTGAATTTCCATCAACTGCGTAGTATATATAGGGTAAAGTTTTCCAAACAATCACAATGGGAACTTTATGACAGAATTAATCAAAAAATTATGATTGTTGAACATGGCATACCGTCTTTACCAAAACCTAACACAAACACTAATGATTTAAATGTGGCACTAAACAATATATTCCAGAATATAGATGAACAGCAGAAATCGAATTTGAGTGAATTGTTGAAAAACTTAGTTGATACCAAGCATGGCGCAACCCTTGTTATCACTGATCAAGCTCAGCTTGAAGCCGATAGATTGGGATCATCCTGTATAGCGACAGTGCCAAGAGAACTGGAAGTAAGTACCATAAAAAGCATATCTTCAATAGATGGTGCCATTCTCGTTGATTTAGACGCTCAATGCTATGCTATTGGAGTAATACTTGATGGTCTCTCGAATAATAACACAGATAATAATGAAGACCCGGCAAGAGGGTCACGATATAACTCAGCAATCAGATACATCAACACAACAGAAAATAAAACGATTGTGGCAGTAATATCGGTAGATGGCATGGTTAATATTCTGACTAAATAATCTCTCCCAACCTCTCTCTAATTCTTTGCTCTTTGTGGTGCATCACAATACAATTCTATATTCAAATCCGGCATCAAGCCCTTTTTTTTCGGCAGCAATAATCTCTTCATGGGTTGGTCCTACCATCGTTCTGCGTAAAAGATGTCCGGCAAGACGATAAGAAAATGGCTTTGTGGCATCGGGTATATACGGTTGAATCATAATGCACCTTGGGGTCAATAATTTGGCAAACAAACTAATTGGATATTAAAACAAAGGTTAATCATTGATTTTACATACATTTACAAACAAGGAAACTTAGTTTGCACATAATAACAAAGTTTCTTCTGAAACAAAATTACGCAATTCATGGGAAACAGGAATGATACTATTCTCATTGCGAAGCCGTCAAGGGTTTTTCGCTTGAGAAAAGGGGCTGCACGAGCGCATATTGATAAAAAACACAAGAGAACGAAGCATTCATGGTATATCAAGAAAACGAACTGACACAAAAAAGAATTTTACAATTTTGGGCTCCTCTGGCAGCTACATGGCTTATGATGGCGCTGGAGGGTCCCATTCTTACAAGTTTTATCGCACGTTTAGCGGACTCAACATTAAATCTTGCTGCCTATGGTGTGGCACATCCCCTTGCCATGCTTATTGAATCGCCCATCATTATGATGTTAAGTGCTTCGATTGCTTTGGTGAAGGATGCAGAATCTCTCAAAAAACTCCAACGTTTTTCCTTAATACTTAATGCCTGTGTCACAGCCGGAATGGCATTGATTATTGTGCCGCCTATTTTTTATTTTCTTGCCAATAATATTCTTTTTTTACCACCCGAAATAGCATGGCGTGCGCATATTGCCATGATGATATTATTGCCGTGGCCCGCCGCCATTGGTTTTAGGCGATTTTATCAAGGTATATTAATTAGTAATGGCTATACAAAAAGAGTGGCGATAGGAACAATGGCGCGATTATTTTCTATGCTATTATCCGCTTTTGTTTTAAGCACAATGAAAGTAGAAGGCGTTATTGTTGGTGCGGCTGGTTTATCGGCTGGTGTGGTATTTGAGGCATTATGGACACGGTATGTTGCACAAAAAATTATTCGTAAAGTAAAAAATACCCATACGGACTATGGTGCAACATTAACACGTCAGCGTATTGTGTCTTTTTATTATCCTTTAGCTCTCACTTCATTTATCAGCATGGGAGTGTCTCCGATATTAACATTTTTTATTGGACATAGTCGTATGCCGATAGAATCTTGGGCTGTATTTCCCGTTGTAGATTCTTTTGTCTTTTTATTCCGCAGTTTTGGTTTTGCATACCAAGAAGTGGGTATGGCATTATTGGGCGAAAGACATAAAAATCATCGTGCTTTATGGAAATTTGGTTCTATGATGGCATTAATAACTACATCTGTGTTGGGGATTATTGCCTTTTCTCCTTTTGGCTCTATAGTTCTTGAAAAATTATATGGCTTGCAGCCGGCATTAGCGGATTTTGCCTTAACGCCTATGCGTATTTTGGTATTATTGCCTGCATTGTCGGTGTATTTTTCTATGTTACGCTCGGTGATTATTAATGCACATCGTAATACTATTGTGACAGTCTCCACCGTTATTGAGGTCGGTATTATCGGTGGACTCATGGCAATATTGGTATGGGGTTTTCATCCTGTGGGCGCAGTGGCGGCGGCACTTTCTTTATTAACGGCACGCATTGCAGCCAATATATATTTGGTAAAATATTATAAATCTATACTTGCCGAAGCGTAGGGGAATTACATAAATCACATTTATACAGTATAAAAAATATTTTATTGAGGAATTGCAGTAATATGGAATATCGGTTTTGTTACCGGCGTTAATAATGTATCTAATTGACCATTTTTACTGATATATCCTACTGCTATATCATCGGCAAGATCTATCATCGTTTGATGACGAACTAATACAGTTCGTGATGTGATTCTTTTTACTTGGGCATCGAATGGGCTAATAATCAAGAGTTTTCCTTGCTCTAAGGGCTTTATGAATTCATGATTCATTGTTTCTTTGAATCCTCTTGCCAATACTACAATAATCGGTTGTGTGCCTTTGAGAAGATAATGCAAGACATCTTTCTCAATCGGGCTATGAAATCCACTGATGACACAATGTCCTTGTTCCCTTTGCTGTATTGCCCAATCATAACAAGCCAATACCGCCGATGCAGGTACGGTACGGCTACATAAAAAAGCTGTTTTTGGCAACTTTATCAAATCAATATTTCCTCTATACTTTAGTGCCATTCACTTGGTTTTCGCAGTATATGACCGTCACGTTTTGTCACTTCGTTTGGCAATTGATTATCTGCTAATATCTTGTGACTAATAGTTAATTCGGTTTTAAGAGAGTGTGCTAATGTCCTTAGATTCAGAAATTTGTAATTATTAAGATTGCTTTACATATTCAGTTATTAATTTTTCCATAATCTTGTGTATTTTTGCATCCTATAACATCACCGGAGAGAGTATCTCCGGTCTGACGCCCCGAAAGGGGCGTTTCCTTTTTAATACGGTTTTTCTCACATTCTCGGAGTCCATTTTGGACATACCATGATAATGAAACGGTAAATGAACTTAAGGTCAAATATAATTTATTCTTAGAATCGTTTTTACAATATTACGCTTCAATTTTGTACTAAAATTTCTTCTTCATGATTTTTACTGTACAATTCTTGATAAGAGTGTTGAGTTCTTATTCTTCTCGCATAATGCACTGATATAATACTTCAACATTAAGAATATTTTCACTACACACAATATGTGATTTAGCTATAGGATTGCATAAATAACTATCCGATGTTATACTATGTGTAGGATAAATCAAACTTAAATTCGGTAAGTCGTTTTTTTGCTGATTGTACATGGTCAAGACTAAAAATATCGTCTTTTCTTATACTCCATGTTCGTATTTTTTGTTTTATTTCTTGCCCACTGAGTTGTGTAAATTTATTTGAACTCATTATCCAATCAACGGTTGCCAAAAGTTCAAGACCAAATGGTGACTCAAAACCTGACATCAGAACAAATATTTTATTGAGACGCGATTTTTCCTCTGCCGAGCATTCATGTAAAACATATTGTGTAATCTGCTCAGTAATCGAATTTTCAAGAAAAATAATATCTAAAGGCTTTGAGTCTAAAATCGACCTCTCACTTATTATGTAGCCTTTCTCAAGTTCATGCAAAAGATGTTGCAAATTGTGGGCATAAGGACCATAATGATATTCCTTATACTTGAGATTCAAATCGTGTTGCCCTATACGTTGTAAAAAATATGCTAATTTTTGAACTTCCAACAAAGAAACATCATAACCAAGCTTCCTATATTGAAGTATAAGCGATAGTACCATTGCTCTTGGCTTTGTCAAATTTGTCGGTTTCTGATATGAAACTTTTGAGATTGTTGGGTATGGTTCAAAAACTGTGATATCAGTTTCTAATGATTCAAGTTTAAGAAGAATAAGCCGTTTTACTCTTTCCCACTCAAGCCCACCTTGACCTACACCTAATGGAGGCAGTGCGACGGATTGAATGCCTAATCTTCTAATTTGCACTACCAAATCTTCGAGACCTTTCTCTATGTATTCATACGAAGATTGATGCATCCAATGTTTTTTTGTAGGGAAGTTAATTATCCAATTTGGAGGAATTATACTATTTGTGGATGTAATAAACATTTTGCCAACTTGCACCTCGTCGTTTTTACAAGCCGCTTTATAAAGCTGGTAATTTTCCGGGAAACGCTCCTTGAACTGTAAGGCAAGTCCTTTACCCATAACACCTACGGTGTTAACGGTATTGACAAGAGCTTCTGCGTTACAATCGAATATGTTGCCTGTTGTGAATTTCATAGTTCAAAAATAAAAATTTTCCTTCACTTTGACAGGAATTGTTCTATTGGCATCTGCGACACTATTCTGAGCAATAACTTGAGAACTTTCATTCAAAACAGCAATACCTATGATGGACCCGATAGGCACATGTTGATAAACCAAACATTCTGCCTGCTTCTTCTCTTTACGATCCGCTCCATACTGACGCCCCCAAGTATCATTCTTGATGATATCCCAAGACAATTCACTCTTATGCGAAGGGTTATCAAAAAATTGAGCATATTCTAATTTGGCATGACGATCTGTAAAAATGAAACGACAATTATTTTCTTGTAAAGATTCAAAACTACTGATGATATAAACGATTTCATTCTGAGGAGTTTGAATAATCTCCGGATCATTACCTTTATATATCACATAGAGCATGGGGCTACGATACCAAAAATAGAACGGCACATAATCCGCAAGCGTACCATATGGAGCAATCGGCACCACTCTATCACGACGGTATTCAATCAAACTTGGAAATCCGATAGCTGTAAAGTGAGGATCTTGTATTGTCGCATTAGGGCAATACAAACCGTTTTCTAGTATGAAAGGTAGATTATTAATGTGTGTGATACGAAATAATTGTGTCATATCAATCCTTTTATCGTTTTTTGTTATGTGTAATCAATTCCCACAATATGCCCATCCTCCACAACCATATATTCTGCTATCATCACTCCGGTGTCATTCCAAGCAATATGCGTGTGCGTTCATAGACTTCAACTTGGGCTTGAACATGAGCATGGTAACGAGAATAATGATCTTTTCTGAAAGGATGCAACCATTGTACTATGGAACGATAGGGTTGCTTTTTGGTCAAAATTGCGCGTACTTTATCCCGAAAATTCTCCATATCGCGAAGGTCAATAAACGTGGAATGAATGATATAGGAAATAAGATCGGAAAGCGTATGATTATGGATATTCCTAAAATAATAATTGGCATTAAGTATCCTCTCGGTAAGGTCACGTGCATGCTTGGGGTCATTTTTTATACGTGAAGCATCTCTGTTCACATTGTGAATATCTAAACTTAAAGCAACTAATTCTGTTTGAGATATATCCTCATCAGAAAAATCAACCATCACACGTGCAAATTGCAATAAGGAACGACGAAATGATGTTGCCAAATCTATGTCATTGAGAATAATATGTTCCAATACCTCTCTATTCTTATTGATGGGCTGAGAAAATTTTTCGCCATAACGCGATAATGACACGGTGAATGAATCTAAGGTCAAATATAATCTATCAGTAAAATCTTTTGCCCTGAGTTCATCATCATCTTCATTAATTCTTTTATCCTGTGTAAAGATATTTGCGATTTCGGCTTCCTCATCACGTTCTTTTCTTTGCACTAAAACATAAAATTTCATCTCATCATCATAATCATAACCATTAAGCATGGCAAGCAATATCGTATAATCGGACAATACTGTGCGTGCATCGTCCTCATCAAATATATCCGTGAATTGTAATTCTTCCATAGAATCACGACGTTGCATTGTGTGTACTAATTCACTGATAAATGAATGGGGAAAACCCTCCCATCCTACCTCTCTATTTATATTGTTTCTTTGTTCTGCCATACCTCCTTCTTGCATTTGAAGGTATAACCATGCATTCATATCCATTTCATGGTCGCCGATAAGGGCTAAACCCCAATTATTGCCTTCGCTATTGGGATACTTTTTCAGAACATTGCCTTTTCGACCAAAAAGTTGCTCATAGAGTTTCTTCAATACTGCCACACCTTCATTATTGGTCAGCAGACCTGTGGTATTGTCAGTATTTTGGGAAAACAATGATTTTCTAACACCAATGATAGAATGATTATTGCTTTCGCAAATTGCCTTGTAATTATCGGTGTTGACAAGCAGGCGGGCTCTGCCTTGCAGTAACTCTGCTTGAACGGAATATTGCTCCACCGGTATACTAAAATAATCAGTCATCGTTGACTCCATATAATGTGATAAATGATATGTAAATGTAT
>JAFLBY010000173.1 GCA_017302855.1 Candidatus Kapaibacterium sp. | reverse complement strand
ATTCTCCGGCACCACGAGGAACAATAAATTCATTTCTATCGCCATTGGTGACATCCACACCCAAGACATGAAGAACGGCATCACCTTTATTGCACAGCACTGCCGTGACCATTGTATCTTTGGAGGAGCCGACAAGCACTTTTCCCATGTCAATATTTCTTTTTTCCAATACCGCAACGGGCGCAATAATAGAAAAAACCGCATCCGATTGATCTTCTTGAAGAACAGGCGGTTCAATTTCCCAGATTTTGATGGTGTTATCCAAACTCCCCGAAGCAAGCATGCTGCCATCGGGGCTATAGGCGACGCTAAAAACCGGACCAGTATGCGCTGTAAGCGTTCGAAGTTCTGCTCCCGTACTTGCATCCCAGATTTTGATGGTGTAATCCCCACTCCCAGAAGCAAGCGTGCTGCCATCGGGGCTAAATGCGACGCTATAAACCCAAGCAGTATGCCCAGTAAACGCAGGAAGTTCTGCTCCCGTACTTGCATCCCAGATTCTGATGGTTCCATCCTCACACCCTGAAGCAAGCGTGCTGCCATCGGGGCTAAATGTGACGGTACTAACCCAGCCTGTATTATGTCCGGTCAGCAGCGTACGAAGGAATACTCCCGTACTTGCTTTCCAGATTTTGATGCTTGCGTCCCCACTCCCAGAAGCAAGCGTGCTGCCGTCAGTGCTGTAGGCAACGCTCGGAACATCACCATCATGCTCCGTCAGCGTTCGAAGTTCTTTTCTCGTATTTGCATCCCAGATTTTGATGGTGTTATCAGAACTCCCTGAAGCAAGTCTGCTCCCATCGGGGCTAAATGCAACGCTGTACACCACATCAGTATGCCCCGTAAGCGTTTGAAGTTCTTTTCCCATACTTGCATCCCAGATTTTGATGGATGCATCTCCAATTCCACTCCCCGAAGCAATCTTCCTGCCATCGGGGCTGAATGCGACACTATTAACCCAACCTGTATGACCCGTCAGCGTTCGAAGTTCCTTTCCCGTACTTACATCCCAGATTTTGATTGTTTCATCAGAACTCCCCGAAGCAATCCTGCTGCCATCGGGGCTAAAAGCAACGCTCCGAACACTGGAAGCATGACCCGTCAGCGTTCGAACACTGTCCTTTGAGTTTGTGGATATTTGCTTCACACGTATCAAACATTGATTACTTGTCGGTAAAGGTATATTCTTCCAATGATACTGCAAACCAACTGCTTTGTCTGCGATTTTTTTCCAACTTTTGCCACCATTTATACTATAGTCCAACCTCACAGTATCCGTGGGTGAAATACCCTCCCACGTAATCACAGTATCACTGCCTGCAACAAATTGTTCTCCGCCATTCGGATGGATAAGTTTGAGCGTCGATAATGGGGCTTTTTTTTCTGGGAAACCAGCATTGGCACTAAAGTAAGCGGGACATTCATCTGTGTTTATCTCAAAACTTGCATAATTTAAACTCAAATCTGTTGGTGCAAAACGTAAAGTAATTGTTCTACTTTCATCTTTAGGAATAGTAAAGGGAAAATTTGTATTCACTATGGTAAAATCTGCTGAACCATACTTTCTGTTCACTCCCATTACCGTAAAATCAGCATTGCGTGCTGTTATAGTAATTGTCGTATCATAACTTGTAGTAGGTAGTCTTTTTCCAAATCGTATAAACGAAGGAGTTACTTGTAATAATAATAACTTCGTTAAAGATACTGTGTATTGATTCAGACTTTCTTGATTTTGCCAAGCAAGCTCTATTTCTTTATGCTGAACGCAAGCCGGTTGTGCTTGCCATTCTATATCGCACGGTTCATTGTTTTCTGCAATTGCAATCTTATCAAAAACATTCTCTATTTGCTGTGCATTTTTTACATTCTCAAACACTTTTCCGGATGTACCTGCTGATATGCGGCTAAAGAGTTTAGTATAATCTGTTGTGTGCAATAATACCGTATATATCGAAATATTATATTTCTTTGCATCAGCTATGACTTTTGATTCATCTATATTTATGTTCGGACAATGCAAATCACTCACCAAGATTAATACCTTCTTTTCCGATGAACGATCTTTTATCATCGGGATACCCCCCGTATAATCAGAATAAAACATCGTATTCACATCCACTCCCGGTGCCAATGGGATGCTTTGTGCTTTCGCAAGTGCTTTGTCCTTATCTTTCGTAAAATCTTGCCATATCGCTGCCCTGCCCTCCATATACGTGACGGCTACTTCATCTTCTTGTGGCATATCCAAAAAACCGATTAGTCGCTGTGTCCCCAAACGAGCTATATCAATGTATTTATATGTATCCACCATAATACAAACAGAAAGTACCCGCTGTTTTGGTGGTGGACAAGTGATATTGGTGATAGTGCAAAGCTCACCATTTTCCTTGAGTGTCATATCACCGATATTCGGAGATTGTTGCTTCCTTTGTGCATCAAAGGCAAAAAACTTCGCCTTCATCGTAGGAAAATTACTTGCATCTATATCAAAGAGATCAATACTTTGGCTGTACAATGTCTGTGTACATAAAAGCAGACACAGGATGAGGAGTGATTTCATATTTATTCCTATTATTATTATTTTTCAATTATAATTTTTTCTTTGCGAACAATTGTCGGCGTGCGCACTTCGATATAATACACACCCGCACCATATTTTTCCATGTCAAATAGTACTGTTGTTGAACCGATAGCATCAATAAGTTCTCGCTCTACCATCACATTGCCTTGTATATCCATTATCCGTACTTTTGTCAAACCTTGTTCTATTAATTCAAGATCTACACTCATAATTCCTTTACTCGGATTCGGATGAATGCGCATCAAGGATGTGGCTTTTCCCGGATTTATTAATCGTGTGCCACCCTCTTCACATATCCCAAGTAATGTGAATTTACCATTGGCAATATTTATATTTGCTGTGCCACCATAAAGTGTCAGATTGGATAAATCCAATGAACATTGTTCTGCATTGCCAAGACCGACTATACAACGAATGGTATGTAATATTTTACCACTTTCAGCAATGATTAGTATATTTTTCATGCTTATTTTTCCGAGTGTATCATTGATGATTTCTACACTATATCCTATCGGCGATAATAAAGTAGGATTAAAGCTCAGTTCCATGTCTATACTTGTGATACCCGATTGTGCTATATTCTCTTGTGATATTAATTGTATCGGTATTTCTATTTCTTCACCTGCATAGCCAGAAATATTATTTGTTTTTATTGCGCCGCGTGCTGATACTGTAATTCCTTCACCGAATAATTGAATAATTGCAGGGCTGCCAAGACCATTATAATGAAATTCTAATGTGCCGCTTGTTCTGCCGCTATCCGATGGTGAAAAGCGTAAATCCATTAATTGGGGTGCTCCCGGATTAAGTACAAAAGAAGTTTTTCCCGTAATGGTGGAAAAATCTTTATCATTCGGTAAACCATAAGATGTGCGAATAATAGTAATTGGTACTGTTCCTATATTCTGTATTGTCGCACATTTCAAACTATCTTTGCTATCACCTACCCCTACTTTACCAAAATCAATAAATTTTTCGGCTATTGCCAATTGTGGTTGAATACCTTCGCCCGTGATTTCTATCGAATCAATAAAATCACCTATGGTCGTGCGCACGGTTATTTGTGCTGTGCGTTTGCCGACTCGATTAGGCATAAAAGCAAACATCATAGCTCGACAATTATCCGGTGTGTTCGGCTCTAAATAAAATTCTCCGGCACCACGAGGAACAATAAATTCATTTCTATCGCCATTAGTGACATCCACACCCAAAACATGAAGGACGGCATCACCTTTATTGCACAGCACTGCCGTGACCATTGTATCTTTGGAGGAGCCGACAAGCACTTTTCCCATATCTATATTTCTTTTTTCCAATACCGCAGCAGGCGCAATAATGGAAAATACAGCATCCGATTGATCTTCTTGAAGAACCTTATCACTCATTGCCCAAAAATTAATTTGCGAATCTCCACCGGTCGCAAGAATAGTACCATCATCACTTAAGGTGGCACTATAATTTTTACCCCAAGTATTAAAACGTTTCATCTCGCCCGTCACAATATTCCATACACATATATACCAATTTCCTACAGAAATTACACTATTACCGTCAGGGCTGAAAGCTACACCATGGTTATAGTCAACACCTGAACCATTCAGTGTGGTATATAATTCTCCCGTTGCAACATTCCAAAGTTTAATTTTATCGAATTCTCCTCCGGCTGCGATTATATTTCCATCGGGACTGAAACCCAAACCATATATATATGGTGATATATTCGTTAGAGTATGTATTGTGGTTGCTGTTGGTAAATCCCAAAGTTTAAGATTACTACTTCCTGTAGCAAGTATGTTTTCCGTAGGACTAAAGGCAACACAAGAAATAGTTTGATTATGCCCTCTTAGAGTAGCAAGTTCATCGCCCGTTGTACTGTTCCAAATCTTTATAGTGCTGTCCAGACTTCCAGATGCAAGTATGATTCCATTGGGACTAAATTCTACATCCATAACGGCAGTTGTATGTCCTTTCAAGGTACGAATAGTATCACCTGTCAAAACATTGTAAAGATAAATAATGCCATCATCACAACTAACAGCTAACATTTTGCCATCAGGACTAAAATCTAAGCCATACACTTTATTATACACACCTAATCTGCGTATGGTATCTTTTGTAGATACATTCCAGAGTTTGACTCCTTCATAATATTTACTACCAGCAGAAGCAAGAATTTTACCATCTGGGCTAAATGCTAATGTAGCTACGACTTGATTCTCATTTATGGTATATAATAATTGACCAAGTGTATCTGCACGTAATGAAGCTAATTGCTGAACTTTAACAAGACATTCTTTGCTTGCAGGTAATGGAATATTTTTCCAATGATAAGATAAATTACGTGAGGTATCTAAATATATCCAATGTTTTCCATTATCAATACTGTACTCTAATTTACATAATTCATAATCCGGTATGCCTTCCCATGTAAGTATTGTATCGCTACCTGCAATGAAAGTTTCTCCACCATTCGGAAATGTTAATTTCAATGTCTTAATATTATGAATAATCTGTCTATATCCTCCGCTGACCGAATAGTTTTTTTGACATACATCATTTTCAATTGTAAATCGTGCAAATGTATAATTACTGTCAATAGCTGTGTAGCTCACGGTCAGAGTTTTACTTTCATTGGGCTGTAAAGAAAACTTAGTAGGACTAATGGTAAACAAAGGATTACTTGAAATAATGTTTGTAACAGCAAAAGTGGTATTACGTGCCGTAATTATTATATCTTTTGATACAAGTGTACCAATCGGCGGATTATCAAAATGCCAATAATTCGGACTGGTTTCAAGAGACATAATACTAAGAGGTGGAATTTGATAATTATCTTTGATTCTTACATTCTCCCAATTCAACTCTATTTCTTTGCGCGGAATACAAGCCGGTTGTGCTTCCCATTCAATTGTACAAGGGATGCTGTTTTCTCTAATTGCAATCGTATCAAAAACATTCTCTATTTGCTGTGCATCATTCACATTCTCAAACACTTTTCCGGATGTACCTGCTGCTATGCGGCTAAAGAGTTTAGTATAATCCGTTGTACCCAATAATACTGTATATATCGAAATATTATATTTCTTTGCATCGGCTATGACTTTTGCTTCATCTATATTTAAGTTCGGACAATGCAAATCACTCACCAAGATTAATACCTTCTTTTCCGATGAACGATCTTTTATCATCGGGATACCCCCCGTATAATCAGAATAAAACATCGTATTCACATCCACTCCCGGTGCCAACGGGATGCTTTGTGCTTTCACGAGTGCTTTGTCCTTATCTTTCGTAAAATCTTGCCATATCGCTGCCCTGCCCTCCATATACGTGACGGCTACTTCATCTTCTTGTGGCATATCCAAAAAACCGATTAGTCGCTGTGTCCCCAAACGAGCTATATCAATATAGTATTTTGTATCCACCATAATACAAACAGAAAGTACTCTCTGTTTTGGCGGTGGACAAGTGATATTGGTGATAGTGCAAAGCTCACCATTTTCCTTGAGTGTCATATCACCGATATTCGGAGATTGTTGCTTCCTTTGTGCATCAAAAGCCAAAAACTTCGCCTTCATCAAAGGAAAACCGCTCGCATCTATGTCAAAGAGCTCTATACTTTGGCTGTATAATGTCTGTGCAGACAAAAGCAGACACAGGAAAAAGAGTGATTTCATATTTTTTCCTATTATTTTTATTTTTCAATCATTATTTTTTCTTTACGAACAATTGTCGGCGTGCGCACTTCGATATAATACACACCCGCGCCATATTTTTCCATGTCAAATATAACTGTTATTGAACCGATAGCATCAATTAGTTCTCGCTCTACCATCACATTGCCTTGTATATCCATTATACGTACTTTTGTCAAACCTTGTTCGATTAATTCAAGATCAACACTCATAATTCCTTTACTCGGATTCGGATGAATGCGCATCAATGATGTGGCTTTTCCCGGATTTATTAATCGTGTGCCACCCTCTTCACATATACCAAGTAATGTAAATTTGCCATTGACAACATTTATATTTGCTGTGCCACCATAAAGTGTCAGATTGGATAAATCCAATGAACATTGTTCTGCATTACCAAGACCGACTATACAACGAATCGTGTGTAATATTTTACCACTTTCAGCAATGATTGGTATATTTTTCATGCTGATTTTGCCGAGTGTATCATTGATAATTTCTACACTATATCCTATCGGCGATAATAAAGTAGGATTAAAACTCAGTTCCATATCTATACTTGTGATACCCGATTGTGCTATATTCTCTTGTGATATTAATTGTATCGGTATTTCTATTTCTTCACCTGCATAACCCGAAATAGTATTCGTTTTTATTGCGCCGCGTGCTGATGCTGTAATTCCTTCGCCAAATAATTGAATAATTGCAGGGCTGCCAAGACCATTATAATGAAATTCTAATGTGCCGCTTGTTATGCCTCTATCCGATGGTGAAAAGCGTAAATCCATTAATTGGGGTGCTCCCGGATTAAGTACAAAAGAAGTTTTTCCCGTAATGGTGGAAAAATCTTTATCATTCGGTAAACCATAAGATGTGCGAATAATAG
>JAFLBY010000172.1 GCA_017302855.1 Candidatus Kapaibacterium sp. | reverse complement strand
CATAATAGTGCGTTTTTGCAATATCGCCGCATATTCAGAACACTATGATTGTTGTTGTGATTCATCGTATAAACGACGCAGTAATTGCACATCTTCCCAAGTATATTTTTTCCATTCGGGATTGCGTAATAAAGCCGCCGGATGATAGGTGATAAGCATATTGACGCCATGGTAATCAAATATCTTACATCTGATATCAGCCATCTTAAATTTTTGCTTCAATAAGGTATTTGCAGCGGTTAAGCCGACGGCTAAAATAAATTTCGGTTTTATCAATTCAATTTGTTTCAGTAAATACGGTTCGCATTGCTCTACTTCACTCGGAATAGGGGTGCGATTATCCGGCGGACGACATTTCAAAATATTGGCAATAAAAACTTCTTCTCTTTCAAAATTGATAGCTTGAAGAATTTTAGTTAATAATTGTCCAGCTCTTCCTACAAAAGGTTCGCCTTTTGCGTCCTCGTCCGCCCCGGGAGCTTCACCGATAATCATAATATCGGCATTGGGATTACCAACACCAAAGACAAATTTTGTTCTTGTTTGTCCTAAAGGGCATTGCATACAATCGCATATTCTTTCTTGCAATATCGTCAACGAATGTGATTTTTGCCAATCAATATGAACTGTTTGAGATTTTGCGGGTGATATGGTTATTTCTTGTTGTACAATAACCGGTTGCGATAAAGATGCCTGCACGGGAAAACCTTCCAAACCTTTATAAATCACATCACCAAATACTTGTTGGTGTTGCTTTAAATAGCGTATTGCTTTTTCTACTGAGGTTTCATTATTCATAGTATATGCATCGTGCATTTTAATCAAACAATTTTTGTGATTCGCCCACAATAATAATACAATTAGCCAATGGTATAATTATTGGCGGTAAAGGTGCGGGTGGCGGTGGTGGAGGTGTATCTTTTTTCTTTTTACTTTTTTTCTCATTTGGGTCTGGTGCGGGTGGCGGGGGCACGGGGGCGGCTTCTTCACGCATCGGGAAGGGTATTGTCGAAATAAATGAAATTCTTTTTTTGCCTGATTTTACTTCATTCAGAATTGTCATAAGAGCATCTGTGCGGCTTTGTTGCAAAGTATTATCATCAGCCAAATCACCAAAGACCGCAACTTTAATAGTCATTGAACGATTTTTGTTGAGAATATCTATTAATTCTTTGATTTTTTCCTGTGCATCAGCCGTCAAAGCAGTTGTTCCTTTTTCAAAAGCAAAACCATTAAACAATTCCGCACCCGTCACAACTTTCCTTACGGTAAAATCTTTACGAATTTCCACATACTTTTCTACGGGGTCAAGCGAAAATTGCATTATTTCTCTTAGAATATTTTGTCCCGTAAATATGACTGTATATTTTTGACCGGGTTTGAGAACGGCTTGATACGTGCCCTGCTTATCGGATTTGGCACGGACGGGACTGTCTGCTTCATCGCGGAAACTGATTTCTGCCTCAACAGGTGTTCCGGACCCTTGTTCTTTGATTGTGCCTTTGAGCAGAACCACAATATCATTTTGTGCAATGAGCGATGTTGTTCCATTCAGCACCAAAAGCGTAAGTGCAAGGATAGTAAGAACAAAACGATTTTTTTTACTATACTTCATTCGTACCTCTAAAGAAAGTTGTGTGATAAGAAGCGGAAAAATAAGAAATAATTTGTATATGACATATTGCTGTGTGCAATGATGCTATGAAAGAACCGAGTCGTGTTCTGGAAACACTATCGCTTCCATGGCACGACTTGACGTTTTTTTTGATGTTCTTGTAAAGGGATTGCTACTTTACACAAAGTGCGCAATGCATTAAAAGCCGGTACAAAATCTTGCCTATTATCGGGTATTGTTTTCACCGACTCATCATAGTATATGGTGTCAATAGTGCTCCGAAACTTAATCACTGTTTTGACTATGAGTGTCAATGATGCGGATGCTGAATCGGCAACAGCATCAAGATAGACTGTCCGCACGCTTATGCCATCATCAAAATTTTTGACCGTATTAAGTGTATAGGGATGTGGTTTTTGATAATTGATAAATCCATAGCGTGATAATGTGTCATTGACATGTGTCATTAATTCACTTGATTCACATGTACACTTGCATTTCAAGGTTGTTGGACGCGCCACACGAGTTTGTATGCAGCCCAACAATACACAGCAACAAATAACAATATGTGCTGCCGTTTTTACCATGGGGTCAGCCATGATAGAATGCACTTTTTTTTCATGAGAGTAGTTTTTTAATAGGTAATTATCATTTTGTCTTTTTTTGCAACTTTTTGAGTTTTTCAAACAAATCTTTTTCTTTTGTAGTTAGCCCTGTCGGTATATGTACAATAAGCCGGACATATAAGTCGCCAAATTCGCCTTCAAGTCCGTGTTTTGGCATACCCAATCCTTTTAACTTTTTTATTGTGCCGGATTGTGTTTCAGCCATAAGATTCATTTTGACTGTGCCTTTTAATGTCGCAATGGCAATTTCTCCGCCAAGCACCGCAGCGTACAAATCTACGGGTACATCCGCTTCCAGATCATTGCCCGTCCTTTTAAAAACAGAGTGTTGATTAATATGTACGGTAAGAAATATTGTTCCAATATCAGGTTTAGTAGTCGCAATTTTCAGTTTTTGTCCATCGGCAATGCCGGGCTTTAATTTTATATCCACGGATTCTATTCCCACAGAGACTTTTACTGTCTTGCCGGAATATGCTTCTTCTAATGTGAGAGTAACGGCAGCGGTTGTTTCTTTTGAATGTACCTTGGAACGTTGCGAAGATTTTGCATCTGTTTTATTTTTCCCGAACATATTTTCAAAAAATTCCGAGAAGTTAGACCCTGAGTCCTCAAAATCTTGCTGCGGAGCTGTACGTGTAGTGTTTTTCTTAGTAAATTCAGACCAATCTCCCCATTTGAAATCAGTGCGGGGATTAGAAGTCGTTTGTTGAAAATTTTTCCAGCTTGACCCTAATCTGTCATATTTAGATCTTTGCTCTGCATTGCCAAGAACTTCGTAAGCCTCATTAATTTCCTTGAATTTTTCTTCGGCTTTTTTATTATCTTGGTTGCGGTCGGGATGGTATTGTTGTGCCAATTTCCTATATGCCTTTTTTATTTCATCGGCAGTAGCTGTTTTCGGAACACCAAGTACTTTGTAATAATCTTTATGACTCATAGTTGATATTGACTTTCATAATATACATTTGGGGTGACATAATGTTTCAACGATGTGCTCTTTGATCAGTAAATGGTAACATATTATTCTTCTGTAGATAATTTTGTCACTTCCGTATCAATTTTAACGGGATATTCTCCTGTAAAGCATGCATTACAATATGCTTGCCCTTCGGTGTGCGGCACAGAATCCATCAATTTTTCTACGGACAGATAATGAAGTGAATCCACATCTAATTCTTTGGCAATTTCTTGCTGATTTTTATGGTGATTTGCAATAAGTTCTTTATGACTTGGAAAATCCATACCGTATTGACATGGATGTGTAATCGGTGGGGATGTAATCCGTAAATGAACTTCAGCCGGCAATGCCTCACGCAATAATTTCACAAGTGATTTAGATGTTGTGCCCCGAACAATCGAGTCATCAATCACAATAACTTTTCTGTTTTCAATAATGCCCCGCACAACATTAAATTTAGTTTTCACCTTAAATTCTCTTTTATCTTGCCCGGGAGCAATAAATGTGCGCCCCACATAATGGCTACGAATAAGTCCTATTTCATATTTTACGGATAATCCGTCTTTTTGACATTGCCGTGCAAAACCCAATGCGGCGGTGTTGCCGCTGTCGGGAACTGCAATGGCAACTGTTTTGACACTTTCATTTTCTTGAATAACCGGATTCTCTTTAGCAAGATTTTTCCCTAATTTTCTGCGAACTTTATCCACAGGATGACCAAAGATTTTACTGTCGGGACGAGAAAAATAAATATACTCAAAAATACAGTGGCGCGCTATGGGTGTGGTATCATCTATTGACACCGATTTTATTTCACCTGTTTTTACTGTGGACTCATCAATAATGACAATTTCATTATGTTTCACATCGCGCACATACTCTGCACTGATTATATCCAACGCGCACGTTTCGGAAGTAATAATATAAGCATAGGTACCATCCTCATTTTTTTTTCTTCCTATACATAAAGGTCTGAACCCATACGGATCGCGTGCCGCATAGAGCGCATCGTCTGTCATAATTACCAAAGAAAAGGCACCTTTCGTCACGCGAAGAGCTTGCTGTATTTGTAATAGTTGCGTGGCTTGTTTACTGCGGGCGATAAGATGTAAAAACACTTCACTGTCTGTGGAAGTATTGAACAAAGCACCTTCCTCTTGCAATTCTGTACGAATTTCTCGAGTATTGGTAAGATTACCATTATGGGCTAATGCCAAGCTTCCCATGCGATAATTCATCCGAAAAGGTTGAACATTGGCAAGTGAGTTACTGCCCGTTGTGGAATATCTGTTGTGGGCAATCGCTGCTTTTCCTTGCAATGTATGGGTAAACACTGTCGGCTCGGAGAATACATCAAGCACAAGTCCTTCACCTTTTACTTCCGTAAAACGCATCTTGGCTTTTTGTTCATCACGATTGGCAGCTACAATTCCCGCCGCTTCTTGTCCTCGGTGTTGAAGTGCATGCAGAGCATAATAACTCATAACAGCCGCTTCTTGATGATTAAAAACGCCAACAATTCCACACATATATAACTCCGATTGTATTAAATTTTATGCAAAATTACGGCAGTACGATGACCTAATGGACGAAGCATATATGATTGGCTTGGCTTTGTGGTTTTTCCGTATGTTGTTTTTTTTTGCACTTACACCCCCTGTTTTCATAGTACAGGGTTGCGAATAAAGGTCTTTGTATGTTGTTTTTGCTTGCATTAGTCCGAGTTTTGCACATTATGTGTAAGTTTGTCTTTTCTATATTTGGGAAGCAAACACAGAGTCATTATGATAAGTTATTGGGAAAAAGACATTTTCGCTCAGGCTGATTTTATAGTCATTGGTGCAGGCATTATCGGTTTGTCCACAGCCATTTCATTACGAATGCGTCACAAAAAAGCCAAAGTTTTAGTTCTTGAGCGCGGCACTTTCCCTACGGGAGCAAGTACACGCAATGCCGGATTTGCTTGCTTTGGTTCTTTGACGGAATTGGCAGCAAATATCAAAGAGTGGGGAGAAGATACCACATACACGATGGTTGAAAAAAGAAAAAAAGGCTTGGAATTTCTGCGCAATCGCTTGGGGAGTGATGAAGCGTGCGGCTATGAACAATTTGGTGGCTATGAGCTTATTACCGAGCAACAAATGCCACATCTTGAAGCATTACACAATATGAACACCATGCTTACACCTCTTTTCGGCGAATCTCCATTTATCGATCATAGTGCATACAAACAAAGGTTTGGCTTCGGAGACACTGTTGCTGCTTTGTTATATTGTCCGTATGAAGGGCAAATACATTCGGGCAAAACAATGTCATCTTTGGCGCTTTATGCAAAACAGATGGGGGTCGAAATATTGTATGGTGTGAATGTACAGTCCTTATGTTCTGATGACAAAGGCGTGGATTTAGAAGTGCATATTGCGCCACTTCATTCACATTCTTCACTTCGGGCAGAGGTCAAGTACTGATAACATCACCGATAGAAGGCTTGCTGTTTCGCGGTGTTTTTCATTATGACGAGGGATATTACTATTTTCGCAATGTCGGCAATCGCATACTGTTAGGTGGTGGAAGGAATATAGATTTTGCTGCTGAACAGACCTATGATTTCTCGGTGACCGATACAATCCAATATGCTCTGGAGGCATTACTTCGTAAAGTCATTCTACCGGATTGTGAATATAGAATTGAACAAAGGTGGTCAGGGACTATGGGCTTCAGCGATACCAAGTTGCCGATTGTAAGGTTTGCAAATCAGAGAATAGCTATTGGATTCGGCTGCAATGGTATGGGCGTGGCTTTAGGCAGTATTATCGGCGAGGAAACTGCAAATTTATTCGACCAATGAGTCAAAAAAGTTTGAGTTTTCTCAATGTAGTATATTGATTTTTAGGGGCTTGCCATGAGTTTTGTGCTTGAAAATTTACGAATAAGTTTCCAATACCGATTATTCGTACTTTTATGGTGCATAAGGAAAGATTTGCGTCTAATGTTGTATAACATCATTCATGTTTTGGTTTTGTTCCGTAATTTTGCATAGCCTCACAGTAATGAAAAGGTATTTTCACCAATAATTTGAGAGCGTGTTCCCGATGACAAAACCGTTGAGCGTATTGTTTGTGTCCAGTGAGGTTTATCCCTTCGCGAAGACAGGTGGCCTGGCAGATGTTGCCTATTCCTTACCCTTAGCATTGCGCGACTTAGGGCATGACATTCGTGTAATGCTACCCAAATATGGCTCAATCAGCGAAAGAAAGAACAAGATTCACGAAATCAATCGCTTGAAAGATATTCCCATTCCCGTAGGTGATGCTGTATCTTTAGCGACAGTAAAGTCATCCTCGATGGCAAATCCGCGTACCAAAGTTCAGGCATACGTCACAACCAATACGAACTATTTGGACGCATATAAAGGTTTTTACGCTGATCCCGTAACCGGTATTGACTATGAAAACAATGATGAGCGTTTCATTTTTTTCAATAAAACTGTGTTGCAGACATGCTTGCTTCTTGGTTGGTTTCCGGATATTATTCATTGTAATGATTGGCAAACGGGTCTGATACCGGCATTAGTGCGAGAAGTATATCCTGAAGAATTTAAGAACACGAAGATAATTTATACTATCCATAATTTCGGTAATCAGGGAAGTTTTCCGGCTGAAAGCATAGCTAAAGTGGGTTTACCGGAAAGTGCCTTAGAGAGTATTACCCATAATGGACGGCTCAATTTCATGAAAGCCGGTATAGTCCACGCCGATAGACTTTCAACAGTTAGCCCAACGTATTGCGGTGAAGTCTTAGCCGGCAGCGGATTATCTGACGGACTTGACGATTTGTTGAAAACCAGTCCCGAAAAAATGATGGGGATTTTACATGGCGTTGATATGATGACATGGAACCCCGCAATAGATGCTTCAATCGCAAAAAAATATACGGCTGAAACTTTGACTAATAAGATTCCCAATAAA
>JAFLBY010000171.1 GCA_017302855.1 Candidatus Kapaibacterium sp. | reverse complement strand
AAACCTTTTGCAGCATGTAAAGTCATTAATGCAATAGAATCTTTTGATAAATCAGTGTCATCAGCGTCTGTCATTAAAGAAAATTGCTGCAAAAATCCTTCCAAAGTCGGTTCTTCCTCCTCTTCGGCATATTCCGCAACTGTAGCCAGTATTTGTTCTATATTTCTCAATCGGTCTTGGGCTTCTTCTGTTCCCTCATCGCTGTACATTCGAGTTATGCCTGTTGCTTCGATATACGTTTGTATAACATCCACTAAGGGTAATTCACCAAGCAATTCACGATATTTTTCAATAAGTGCAATAAATCCATTGACCGATTTTTTTGTTCGCGGTTGTAAGGAAGGTATCGCATTGTTTTCGGTTAATGCTTCATATAAAGAAATACTTTGCATCGCCGCATATTCCTCGATTTTTTTCAATGATGTATCGCCTATGCCGCGAGGAGGAACATTTAATACTCTTTCCACACTTTCAGCATCGCGCGTATTTATCAATAATCGTAAATATGCCATTGTATCTTTGACTTCTTTTCTTTTATAAAAGGACATACCTCCGATAATGGTATAAGGCAAAGCATTTCGACGAAAAGATTCCTCTAATGGCTGTGATTGAGCATTAGTACGATACAGTACTGCAAAATCTTTATATTCATAATTATTACGACGAATTTCCGATTGTATGGAATTTACAATCATTTCTGCCTCATCACGCTCAGTTTCGGCAGGCATCACCGTAATTAATTCACCATCATTATTATCTGTCCATATAGTCTTTTTTAATTGTTTACGATTATTTTTTATGACACCGTTGGCGGCATCTAAAATCGTTTTTGTTGAACGATAATTTTGTTCTAAACGAATAGTTTTAACTTCGGGATAATCTTTTTGAAATTCTAAAATATTCCGAATATCAGCTCCGCGCCACCGATAAATACTTTGTGCATCATCACCAACAACACAAATATTAGAATGTTTTTCCGTCAAAAGTCGTATTGCCGTATATTGTGCTCTGTTTGTATCTTGATATTCATCCACCATAACATAGCGAAAACGATCATTATATTTATCGCGCACATCGGGAAAAAGCCGCAACACATGAATCATTGACAATAAAATATCATCAAAATCCATTGCATTATTCGCTTTTAATCGTTTTTCATATTCTTGATACACTTTTGCTGCCAGCCGATCATTAATAGATGCCGCATCTGCTGAGAACTGTTGCCAGCCGATCATTTGATTTTTCGCATGTGATATTTTACCACGAATTGATTGCGCTGTTATTTGTTGTGTAGAAACACCGGCATAATTCATACAAGCACGGATAATACTCAAAGAATCGTCGGCATCATAAATAGAAAATGTCGAATCATACCCGATTAATTCCGCTTCAATCCGTAAAATACGTGCAAAAATCGAATGGAAAGTACCCGCCCATACTTTTTTTGCCAATAAAGGATCCACAAGTGCTGAAATTCTTGACTTCATTTCCGATGCAGCTTTATTGGTAAAAGTCAGAGCAAGTATGGATTGAGGCAGCACACCTTTTTGAATCAAATGAGCAACCCGGAAAGTCAGCACCCTAGTTTTACCGCTGCCTGCGCCCGCAATAATTAACACCGGACCATCGGTAGTTTCTGCCGCTTGCCTTTGTGTCGGATTTAATTGCCCGAGCAATCCTTCTATTGTTGATTGTGTGCTGTCTGTTTGCTTTATAAGTGATAATTTCATCCTGAATCCTGATTGCTCTTCTATAATGATGCCGTGAATGTCGTTTAGTCCATAAAAACCGATATGCGTACATACCTTATTCATGGTTTGTGTCTTAGAGAAACCATACACAGATGTTTCCTCCATTCGCCCACAAAAATACGAGAATGAGATTTTTTCTCCCGAAATAATTATCAGCCATCACGGACTTCTCTCTCCGCAATGCACTTCTGAGCCGACAGAGCAATGGGGTTAATGTCAGCGCCGGACTCGCTTATCTTCCACATAGCAAAGAGTTTGTGTATAAAACTATGAGTTGTTCCATACTAAATGTACGTGACAACACTGCATTGCTGAGCAGTGTGTGATGTACTTCTCGCATCAGTCGAAATGGACGGGGTGGATTCCGTCTCCAAACCTATAAGGTTTTCAAAACCATATAGGTTTACGAAAAGCCGCCATCACATCAAACACAAATTCTATAAACGTGCCATCCCTTCGGGATTTATCCACCGCTGAATTTCATCCCCTCCATCGGAGGGGTGTCCGAAGGACGGGGTGGTTTCTCATTCCTCGGTGGCAGACGCAGTCTGACGGAGTGCATTATGTACCTCCAAACTCCGCCCCTCTTTTTCGCCTTCCCCGTCGGGGAATCGGGATGGGGCTAATCGAAATGCCTCATAGTTTTCAAAGGACGAAGGAGAATTTAATGAAAACACTAAAATATGTACTTTCACAATTTTGAATACATCAAGCTATTTGCCTGGCGTTTAATCTATGCTAACTCCTTTACTGCTTGGATAGTTTCATCTGTATCACAGTTTTCTTTCAATCTTTCATTAATTGATTTCATAAAACTATCAGATGCAAGACATTTTTTTACAAGGGTTATATCTTGAATGAAACCATCAATTAAAAACCAATCATCATTATTCATAATTGACTTTTCATCGGTTGTTCCAATTCTTGCCCAACCATCAACGTCACCATTGAAACGCTTATATATCTTTATTTTATCTATAGTAATCACGGCTTAAAAACATTTTGAAAGATTAAATTATTTTTTCCGTTCAATATCGGGTATTCAACTGTTCGCCAAACACTATTTTTCGTACCCCTGTGGTTGCATTTTGGAATACGTGAACAGGTCCTGTTGCTCCTTTTGCTTAAGCCGCAGAAATCTTTGCCACATTGGTCCTACTCGTTCCCAAGGCATACCTTGTGTTAGCTTGGATAGATTTTGACCTGCCTTAGTCATTTCTAAAGTTGTCAATCCGTTTGCTTTGGCATAATTTGCTGCTGCATTCATCGCATCATCTCCACCTGACCAAAATACACTTCCTCCCCCCTTAGCGGCTTCTCTTACTCAAATCCTAAAAATTGTTTTGCTGATAATTTCGTTTGATAAAGCATTACTTGATTTTCTTGCAAAAGACTTTTCAATTTATCCAATGAAACTATCGGTTCAACATACTTTCTAATATTTTCCTCAAATTGTTTTCTGAGTTTGTCTTGATCGTTTTCTAAAAATTCCTCTAAATCAAAATAATCCAACCTTTTACCATCTTTATCAAAACTGAATCTTGCCCTTACATCTCCATCAACATCTTGAGGCTGTTCAAGAGAGGGGTTTAATTGGGAAATAACATAGCCAATGTTAATATAATAGCCATTAGCAAAACTTGACTTTTGCAATCCAATTACGATAATTAAGTCTTTCACAAAAGAGTAATAAAAGTTAGCCCTTTTTGAAAAGCCCTTTGAAATTAATGTTTCACTAAATACTTTCTTAAATGTTTTTAATTCCATAGATTAATATGTGTCAAAAACTGTTTTGAATGCTTTTTCATATATGCTCTCCACTTCTTGCTTGTACATTTCGAGCTGTTTTTTTCCCATCTTTATCGCTCTTTGAATATTGGGTTTTAATTCGAAAATAATTTATTCTCCAAATCAATAAATCTATTCGTTTCCTACTTCGCAATCGGAACTCTTTCATCCTAACCCCATCCAGAACATCTTCTGCTTTATAAGCCTTATGCATTTGCTGCCCTAATCGATTAGCTACAGTACTCCCTACTTAGCTGCCTCACCTCCGCTTGACGAAGATTCTGATGAGCCACCACCCGATGAGTTTCTTTGCGAAAGCAAATATAAGCCATTTAACGCTGATGCAGCAGTGTTGTCCCATGTATAACTAAGCCGGCTGATGTAGCGCCTGTCCCGGCTGTTATTGGAGTTACTGCTCCGGCGGTTCCGAGTATAACAGCACCGGACCCCAATAGCCCAAACCCACCTATTGCGACTTCACGAACACCTTTAACAAAAGAAAAAGCATGACCGACAACTGGATGTACCCCAAACTCCGCCCCGCTTTTTTCGCTTCCCCGTCGAGGAATTGGGATGGGGCTAATCGAAATGTCTCATAGTTTTCAAAGAAGGAAGAATATTAATTTCACCATGTCTTAGTTAATTGTACATTTCTTCTCGAATCATGTTTGAATTTTGCCACATCAATCCAATACCCCTTGATAAGCTTGACGGGCAGTACAGGTCCAGTGTCTATCCCTAATGCACCATCCTGATCAGCAAGGGTAGTAATTTTAGGGGGCAATGCAGTTGAAGTGTCGATGTTAAAATATAACCTTATCGCAAAATCTGTATTTCTCACATACCAGTAATGGCCAACAGTAAAATCATTGACTGTTTCACCAATCCTTTCGTAATAATCCGCATTCTCTACAACATAAAAGGACTCGTATCCTAGTTCTTGATGTAATTTTTGTAAGAACTGTGTAGGATCTTGATCTCGAGGCATTGGTCTATAATATGTAACTTCTAAAGAAACATCAGTAATAAAATTCTTATTGTTATTTGAATCTACTTCGCTATTCCATGCACCAATTGTAAAACGGCTAATTCTATCAGAATCAGTACGCTGCATATGTAATTCAACTCCAAAAAAGTCCGCAACATCGTGAAAATCATAATCATCTAAATCACCTAGGTCACCACCAATCTCTATTGGTATATCTCGTGTTACTATCAAAGGAATAGGTATCGTCTCTCTTTCCACACCACAAGAAAAAAAGAGTAAACTAATAATACATATATGTATTAAAAACATATATATATATCCATGTGTAGTTTTGATTATTTTCATAAATTATATAATGGTTAGTCTATCAAAGTTGTTAACTCCTTAGCTGAAACTTGAATCTAAGATTAATTCACAATTAACGCCAATTTTTTCAGCATTATTTAAAAATTTTTTTGCCAAGTCTAAACTGTCAATTTCAATAATTATTTTTTTGCCATCCAAAAGGCAGTCAACATTACTTTTTGATTCCGTTAATGATTTGCCAAGCATACTAACTTGAAGTTTTGTTAGAGATACTTTTTCAAGTCCTTCTCTCCAACTATCTAATATTACCTTTGCCATATCAATCTACTCTAATCGTTATCAGTGAAAGAATTACACCTTTACATTTTTCTGTTGTTCATTTTTCTTTTTTGCCATATTCCATAAAGATTCTTTACCCACATTCCGGGCAAAAGCACCTTGTTAGTATAGTTGGTTCAATTACAACTACCGTTTTTTATAGCAAAATTTATAATACTTTCAATTATTTCCGTTCCAATTTTTGATATGAGCATCATTACATCCCCTTCTAAAGTGCCATTTTACAAGACTTCTTTCCTTACCAATGCCCTCCACCACTTCGTCAACTTTACCTATCCATGTTTCGCCGGCTCATTACTGAGTGGCTTTACTCAATACTTTTGATGCCTTAGATGAAAATGTATAAAAAACAGAGTACTCCATGTGCCACTATCAGCAATAACACTATAGTTTTGGTTCAACAATGATTATGAACCTCTGTTTTTTCGGTATTTATAAGGAACCCACAGTAATCCGAATGACTGACTTGGAAATTTATCAATCGTAGAATGATGTATTTTATGTGCATGGATAATGTGTTGTATATAACGATTCTTCGTATGGATGGATATTTTTACTCTTTTATGGATGAGTATATCATGAATAAAAAAATAAAGAAATCCATAGATAATTATCCCGAAGCCGATACCGAAAAGAAAATAGTCACCATTGGTATAACCCACAATACTCAAGCACATGGATACCAAGGCAAAAAAGAGACTAAACACATCATTTAATTCAAAGAAATTTTTCCCGTGTTTATGATGGGTTTTATGAATATTCCATAAAAATCCATGCATAATAAATCGGTGAATGATATATGAAAGAAACTCCATACATACAATCCCGATAATAAGCCCGAGGCATAGCAGTAGTATAATCATGATGCAGACTCATACTTTTGGTCAAAAAAAAACCCATGAAATTTCATGGGCTTGATAAAGAACTATGGCTTAACGTACTATTGTAGCTTCTCTGTCGGGACTCGTTGAGACAATGCTCACGGGCACGCCGACAAACTCTTCTATAAATTGTATATATTTTTTGGCATTTTCGGGTAAATCGTCATAATGTTTGCAAGGAGCAAGAGATTGATTCCAACCGTCCAAAGTCACATATTCCAATGTAAGATTATCAAGTGTATCGCAATCGGCAGGAAATGATTTTAATTTTTTTCCTTTATTGATATATCCAACCGCAATATCAATAGTCGGGAAATCATCTAAGACATCCATTTTTGTGAGAGCTATTTCCGTTATACCATTCACCATGACCGAATATTTCAAAGCAACAAGGTCAAGCCATCCGCAGCGTCGTGGTCTGCCGGTTGTTGCACCAAATTCATGACCATTTTTACGTAAATGTTCGCCAATGTCATTATGTAATTCCGTAGGGAAGGGTCCGTTTCCTACTCTTGTGCTATATGCTTTTACTACTCCAATAATGGAATCAACAGCAGTCGGTGGCACGCCCAATCCGGTGCATGCTCCCCCGCTTGTAGGATTGGAACTTGTCACAAAAGGATATGTGCCGTGATCAACATCCAAGAGTGCGCCTTGCGCTCCTTCCATGAGAATATTTTTTCCTTCACGCACGGCATTATTGAGAAGTAATGTCGTATCGGTAATATATGGGTCTATTTTTTTATCAAATTCTAAATATTCGGTCACAATTTGCTCAACATTAAGTTGCTCTTGATCATAAATTTTTGTCAAGACTTGATTTTTTTCGGCAATATTGGCGCGTAATTTTTCTGCAAAATTGTCCCTATCGAGTAAATCAACAATACGGATACCTGTACGGTTAAATTTATCAATATAACATGGTCCAATGCCGCGTCCGGTTGTACCGATTGATTTGGATGCTCCAGCACTTTCTTCTTTTGCTTTATCAAGTAATTTATGATAAGGCATAATCACATGCGCTTTGTGGCTGATAAACAAACGTCCGTCTATTGAGATACCAAGCGATTCCAAGATAGAAATTTCGTCCATAAGTGCGACGGGGTCAATCACCACACCATTTCCAATAATGCATTGCACATCATCTTGCAAAATTCCCGAAGGTATTAAATGCAATACGTATTTTGTT
>JAFLBY010000170.1 GCA_017302855.1 Candidatus Kapaibacterium sp. | reverse complement strand
AAAAGGCAATACCATGAATGGGTCAACGCTGTATTACCTTGGACACTCTATGCCACCGCAATTCTGGGCTTCGGGATTATGCTCGGTGGATTTTGGGCTTATGAAACTTTGGGATGGGGAGGATATTGGGCTTGGGATCCTGTCGAAAATTCCTCTTTAATACCTTGGCTGACAAGTGTCGCGCTTGTCCATACAATGCTTGTTCAAAGAAAGACAAAAGGTTTGGTGCGTACCAATATAATTTTGGCTCTCGCATCATTCATTTTGGTATTGTATTCCACATTCTTGACCCGCTCCGGTGTTTTGGGCGATACTTCCGTCCATTCATTCGTTGATCCGGGCATGTTTGCTTATGTTATTCTTGTTATTTTCATGTCCACATTTATTATTCTTGGTGTGGGAATGTTGATTGCACGACGTAAAGATTTTTTCGTATCAACAGCGTCATTTGCACCCCAATCGCGTGAATTCTTACTCTCTATCGGTGCGATATTAACCCTTATGAGTGCATTAATTGTGCTCTTGGGAACAAGCTATCCTTTAATCGCCGAAATATTCGGAATGACAAAAGTGGCTCTTGACCAAGGCTTCTATAATAGTATTCATTTGCCATTAGTCACCGTCATCTTGATTGTCAACGGTGTGTCTTTGGTAGTGCGCTGGAGAGTACACTGGAAAGCAAAAACGCTCGGCTCAGTGATGAAAAAAATACTATTTCCACTCAGTTTGGCAATTGCAGCAACCATTGGTTCTTTTATTATCGGAGTGCAAGACCCTTGGTATATTGCTTTGGGATTTGCATCGTGGTTTGCATTATTTGTTAATGCCGAATTAGCATTAAAAGTAGTGAGGGCAAAATTTTCTTCCACAGGCGCATATATCAGCCATGCAGGCATTGCACTATTAATGATTGGCGTGCTGGCAACATCCCGTTACTCCGTCAAAGAACATGCGCGTTTAGTGCAAGGACAACCCCAAACCATACTCGGTTATACCATGACCTATATCGGGAAAAACCAAGTGGAGAAAGAAAGAAAAGATATTGAACGCTATCATTATTATGTGGTTGTACAATCAAAAAACAAAGTTGATACCGTCGCGCCCGTCATGTTTTGGAGTGATTTCAATAAACGACAAGCAGCATTCCAAGAACCCGGAATATCTTGGTCTATTGACAAAGATGTGTATCTGTCACCCAAAATATTGGAGATGGAAGGCGAATTGCCCAAAGCTACACTCAAAAAAGGCAATACCATTGCTTTACCAACAGATACATCATTGAAAATAACATTCGAGCGTTTTGATATGTCGGGTATGCGAGGCGGTCCGCAAAATGGAGGTATCCGCCCGGGTGCAGTTATTACGGTCACCATGCCCAATGGCGAGAAAAAGGAATTAACATTATTCGCAAATATCGCTATGCCTTCGATGGAAACAATTCCCGAACCATTGATGATACCCAATACAACACAGCAAATTGCATTTACCAAACTTGATGTGAACAAAACTTCTTTGGAAGAATCCGGCGCAATGTTCACCTTTTACGATACAGCAAAACCACAAAGCGCACCCAAAGAAGTATTTACGGCTGAAATTTCCATCAAACCGCTTATTAACTTAGTGTGGTTTGGGGTGATTGCAATGGTCGGCGGATTCTTTGTGAGCATCTTCCGCTATGCTTCCAAAAAAACTCCCATTGAAAGAGCAGAAAATGCAGACAATACAGAAATAAAAGAAAAAGCAGAAGTGCCGGCAGAAATAGAAAAATAATATATTTCTGCCGGATTATTGCATTCATACACGGCATTACACTCTGAAATTGAAGCGTCGTGATATCATATATATCAACCCATATCTGTGCATCGGATATGGGTTTATTTATGTCCATGAGACGGTATCGCAGAAAGTAGTGATTGTTCGCTGAGCAATGATGAAGATGAATGGTGCAATTGGGCAAAGCAGGATTTTATGCTGTTTTGCCCTTTACGGAATCGGGTTTCTGATACCATAAGACCATAAATTGAGTATGTGCCATACGTCGTGCTGCTTCTTTTGCTTTGTCTGCATTTTCCCCTTCGAATAAATCGGTGATGGTGGCGAACCATACTTGCAGCCATCGTCCGAAATGGATTTGCCCAATGCCATAATCATGATGTTTATCCACAGCGAGATGAGCCACAGTTGGATTGCCTTTGAATTTTGCCACACCGAAAAGATTTGTTTCCCAAAAATCAGTGAGTTTTTCAAGATGTTCCGCCCATTGATCATCGGCAATATGATGATGGAAAATGGGATATAAGAGATTGGTAAGTCAATATCGCACAAACCTTAGTGTACTGAATTACGAAATTGCTATAGGGCATATTTATGTCTATTTACGTATATTTGAAAAAACACTTTGTGCAACAATCCTTGGTACCGTTTCCAATGAATGCTATGATTATGAATACCACATTCACAAAAACACGCCGCGTAATTGCGCTTTTCTTTTTTTTCATGACCATCATGATTGGCATGAACACATGGCTTTATGCCCAAGCAACACTCACACCCATTTGGACTACACCGTATGGCGGCATAAGCGCATCGTATAGTTCTGATGGCAGTAAGGTAATGACATATAGTTATTATGGTGTAAGTGTTTGGAATACGAGTACGGGTAAAGTACTTGCCAACTTGAGTGGGCATAGCGGTAATATATATTATGCCGAGTTTAATGGTGATGGTGACAAAATAGTTACGGCGAGTGAAGATGGAACTGCTAAGATATGGGATGCGAACACAGGCGCATTGCTCATAAACTTGAGTGGGCATAGTGATTATGTAAGTTTAGCATTGTTTGACGTTTCCGGCGATAATGTCCTAACATTGAGTGCAGGTAATGCGATTAAAATATGGAATGTAAACACTGGCGCATTGCTCAGAACTCTGAGCGGACATAGCAAGAGAATTACATCTGTGGGTTTCAACAATACCGGTAATAGGGTGATAACAGCAAGTGATGATAGTACTGCCAAGATATGGGATATTGCTACCGGGTCATTGGTATTGACTCTCACCGGACATAAAGGAGGTGTTGAGGTAGCAAAGTTCAATAGTACAGGGGATAAAGTAGTTACCACAAGTTGGGATCGTACAGCTAAACTATGGGATGTCGCATCGGGATCCTTGCTATTCACTCTGAATGTACAAAGTGGATTTATTAGTTCAGCAATGTTCAATAGTACGGGCGATAAAATTGTAACCTTGATTAATGATAAGGATAAGACTGCCAAGATATGGGATGTGAGCACCGGTTCTTTAATAGCCACGATGAGTGGGCATACAAGTTGGATTAGTACAGGGGTCTTCAACAGTTCCGGTGATAAATTACTGACTGCGAGTGAAGATGGTACTGCCAAGATATGGAACGCAAATACAGGATCTTTGATAACGACAATGATTCGAGATAGTATTGGTATAAATTCGGCAGTCTTCAATAATGCGGGTGATAGAGTAATTACAGCGCATGATGATGGTACTACCAAGATATGGGATGCCATAACCGGTGATGTATTAACCGTTTACGGTGGTCATGGAAATCGTGTTTTTTCCGCATTGTTCAATAGCAGTGGCGATAAAGTAGTCACTGCAAGCCGTGATGCCACAGCAAAGATATGGGATGCGAGTACCGGGCAATTATTCGCTACGCTCTACGGAGGACCATCAGACGGAATTGCTGCTGCCGAGTTCAATAATGCAGGCGATAGAGTAGTCACTGCGAGTTTGGATGGAACATCTAAACTATGGGATGCCAATACAGGTTCATTATTAACTGCGTTCATTGGACATCAGTCATATGTTACTTCGTCCGTCTTCAATAGTGCCGGAGATAAGGTCTTAACAGCAGCGTATGATAGTACTGCGAAGATATGGGATGCCAATACAGGTTCTTTGTTATCCACGCTTAGTGGGCACAATGGTGTTATTGTTTCAGCGAAATACAACAGTACAGGAGATAAAATTGTAACAGCAAGTTATGATAATACTTGCAAACTTTGGGATGCCGTGAGTGGTTCTTCGATATTTACTTTACAAGGACATAAGGCTCGGATTATTACGGCGGTTTTCAACAGTATGGGTGATAAAGTCATAAGCGCATGTGAAGATCGTACTGCGAAGATATGGGATGTCGGCACAGGTTCATTATTAAAAACACTTAGCGGACATAATGGGGTTATTCGCACGGCGGAATTCAATAGTACTGGAGATAAGGTTGTGACCGCGAGTGGGGATAGTACCGCCAAGTTATGGGACGCAAATACGGGTGATTTACTCTTTACTTTGAAGGGGCATAATGGTCGTATTAATTCTGCAAAATTTAATGCTGCGGGCGATAAGGTTCTTACGGCAAGTACTGATTTTACATCAAAGCTGTGGGATGTCGCAACGGGCAGATTGCTCGCCACTCTCAGTGGACATGTAAGTGATGTATATTCCGCAGTATTCAATAATACAGGCGATAAAGTTGTGACCACAGGTTTGGATGGCACAGTCAAGATGTGGGATATAAGCGGCATTACATCTGTTAATGAGAGTCCCACTATGAGTTCACGTGCAGAGTTGGCTATATCGCCGAATCCGGGTAATAATGCCATTGAACTTATTTATACTGTGGGTTCTGACAGCAAAGCAGAGCTATTTGTCACGGATATACATGGACAGAAAGTAGCGGAATTAGCACTCGAAAATTCGGGAACATATCGCCGGACGATACAGACACATGATTGGACTTACGGAGTATATGTGATTGTCCTGCGCACTGCCCATGAGACCGTATCGCAGAAAGTAGTGATTGTTCGCTGAGCAATGATGAAGATGAATGGTGCAATTGGGCAAAGCAGGATTTTATGCTGTTTTGCCCTTTACGGAATCGGGTTTCTGATACCATAAGAACATAAACTGAGTATGTGCCATACGTCGTGCAGCTTCTTTTGCTTTGTCGGCATTTTCCCCATCGAATAAATCGGTGATGGTGGCGAACCATACTTGCAGCCATCGTCCGAAATGGATTTGCCCAATGCCATAATCATGATGTTTATCCACAGCGAGATGAGCCACAGTTGGATTGCCTTTGAATGTTGCCACACCGAAAAGATTCGTTTCCCAAAAATCAGTGAGTTTTTCAAGATGTTCCGCCCATTGATCATCGGCAATATGATGATGGAAAATGGGACCCAAGAGATCATCACGGCGGATAGTGCCATAGAATTGATGTACTAATGTGCTAATATCCGCCCGCGTTTTTATATCGTGTTTCATGCGTACATAGTATGTTTATTTCCACTCCACAAAAGTATGAAGAGTTGAGGGAAATGTACTTTCCACTATATTGCATTCGCTCAATCAACTCTATGAACTTTCCCGTAAATCTGAAGACTGATATTGCTTATTTCAACTCATACAATGTATTTTTGAAGTCTTCCAGAACAAAAATTTTATTAAATTTTGTTTCGAATTCCAGCTTCAAATCTTTGCCCATTTCAAACGAACTTTCACCACCACTATCTATAATTAATAATAACCATTGTTCTTCAATTCCACTTTTTTCTCTGTAGTTTAAAACTTTAGATTCTTTGGCTTTTATAGATTTTTCAAGAAGGTCATTAGTAAAATATTTTACCCACCAAGCACCCATGTTTGCATGGATACCCTTTCCCGAATGTGGTTGTAGAGATATTTTATTGATAATTGCATTTTCATTTAATTTATTATTAAATATGTACTCTTTGACCACGCTTACAACTAATTCTGTTAAATATTTTTCATCCTTTTTTCCGAAATTAGTATTTGACTTAATGTAACAAGAAGCATAAAAGTTTGGCAATTCAACATCCTGATTTATTTCAGTTTCTGCTAACTCAAAAATTCTTTCAAAGTAACCTTCTCGTTTTTTAGACTTTTCTTGAACAACAATTTTGTGTTCAAGACCAATACTGTCCTTTCCATCAGATAATATAAAATCTGGTTCTTCTCTAACTTCTTCTATTTTAAGGTTATCAAAAAATAACAGAAATTTTCCTGTGTGATAGATTTCGAGTTTCTTCTTCTTACTTTCATGTGACATTAAGTGCTTATGAATCAACTCTTTTAACTTGTTATTATTAACTACGGTAGTTCTCTTTATCATTATATCTCGTATATATATCATACCTTACATTTCGCGGATTGTATTATGCAATTACCTTTTCTACAATCGCGGATCCACTTCTTCACTTTCTAATGCTAAGAGCGAAAAGACACATTCATGGACATCACGCAAGGGTGCTTTTTTTACAAATCGTTCTAAACTTTCTACGCTGAGTGCAAATTCACGTAATGCTAAAGATTGTTTGCGCGATAGACTTCGTTTCTTTAATCTTGAAATATTCTGCGGTAAATCATATTCAGGTCCATAGATGATGCGCAGATATTCTTTCCCACGACATTTTATCGCGGGTTGTGCTAAATTCCCATTCCCATAAGCAATAAAGTCCAAAGGTTTGACTACCATACCTTCGCCACCCTTAGATGTTATCTGTAACCACCATTCGGTAACCGCTTCATAGCTTGCCGGGTCAGCCAGATCAACAATACGATATTGGGTTGCCATCATTAATTGTGGATCGCCTTCGCATAATGTATGAATATGTTGCATATGCCATTCATGAGATTGATTGCAGTGGACTTTTCCCTCCGTCGCCAATATATGGAATGGTGCAAATTTATAATCATCAATAGTCACTACATTCCAACAATAATGTTGGTAAGCATTTATATAATGTGTGACTGCATTATTTTTTGCAGAAAAGGAATGGAGTAATGACTCAATTTCATTTATACCTCGCTCATACGCTTTTTGTAAACTCTGTTCAACGTCAGGCAATGCTGCTCCGGCGGCAGCTCCGACAGAAGCATATTGTTCTTTGAGCAATGATTGTGCTTTTGCCGACCAAGGCATTAATTCAGCATCAAGACATACCCAATTTGTCGAAAAATTATCCCAAAATCCGGTGCGGGTAGCGCATGCGTGCAGTCTTTGAATAAATTCTCGCTCTAAAGTATTGTCACTGAAAAATCTTCTTCCTGTGCGTGTATAGCAGACACCGATACCTTCATTCTCAATACCAAAGCGTTCGAGAGCCGTTTGTTCATCTTTACACAATACCACAATGGCACGTGAGCCCATGTGCTTTTCTTCGCAAATGACTTTAGTGATGCCTTGCTGCTTAAAGTAATCAAGTGCTTGATGAGGATATTCTAAATAATCGGGCAAGTCACTTGTTGCACATGGCGACATTGTTGGTGGAAGATATAA
>JAFLBY010000017.1 GCA_017302855.1 Candidatus Kapaibacterium sp. | reverse complement strand
ACTACCGTACTCGGTTGAAGAACTGTGCGAAGCAACGGCAGAACTTGTACGTCGTAATAATTTAGATGATTGCTATTTGCGTCCTGTGGCTTTTCGTGGCTATGGTGAGCTTGGCGTTTACCCATTGAACTGCCCTATTGACGTTGTCATAGCGGGGTGGAAATGGGGTAAATATTTAGGGAAAGATGCCCTTGAGCAAGGGGTGGATGTTTGTGTATCGTCATGGCAGCGATTGTCAAATTCTTCTATGCCTCCTTTTTCCAAAGCCGGTGGAAATTATCTTAATTCACAACTTATACGCATCGAAGCTTTACAGAATGGTTTTTCGGAAGGTATAGGTTTAGATCAACATGGCTGCGTAAGCGAAGGCAGTGGAGAAAATATCTTCTTTGTTCAAGACGGAACAATTTACACTCCGCCGTTGAGTGCGGCTATATTGCAAGGGATTACTCGATCGAGTGTATTGACGATTGCTAAAAATCTTGGCTACCCTATAGTCGAAACCGCTTTGCCGCGCACCATGCTTTACACTGCGGACGAAGTGTTTTTCAGTGGCACAGCAGTCGAAATCACGCCCGTGAGGTCGGTGGACAGGATTGAAGTCGGTAATGGCACTCCGGGACCGGTGACAAAGGCAATTCAAGAGCGATTTTTCGATATTGTTACTCAAGGTAATGACCCATATCAGTGGCTTACATTTATCTAAAGAATTCAAACATAAAAACGTAAAAATTGTATTACATTTTGTAGATAAAACAATGGCATCAAAAAAAACACCGCATAAAGCACCTGCTGTGACAGCGAAGAAAAAAATACCTCAATCAGGGACGGTTACGCAGATAAAAAAAGAGCAGAACAAAAAAATTGTATCGAATACTACACAAAATAAACAATTATCAGAAAATAAACAGACGGAAACAGTAAACGTTATGACTGAAAAAAAAGTAGCCGCACAAACAAAAAATAAATCTACGGAAAAAACTCAATCAGTAAAAGCAGAACAACCATACAGTGCTTTTGATTTAACCGGGTTTTCGCATGAGCAAATAATTGAATGGTATAGACTTATGCACTTGGGACGTCGTTTGGACGAAAAAGCGGCATTGTACTTAAAAATGGCAAAAGGATGGTCATATCATGCACCGTTCGCAGGTCATGACGGGATACAGTTAGCTACCGGACAAATATTCCGTTCAGGCAAAGATTTTCTCTTCCCATATTATCGCGATATGATGACATGTTTATCTGCCGGACTTACCGTTGAAGAAATAATCCTCAATGGTTTAAGCAAAGACGGCGATGTTGCCGGTGGCGGCAGACACATGAGTAATCACTTTGCCAAACCATCGGTACGTATTCAAAACGGTTCATCGTGCACGGGAAATCACTGTTTACATGCTGCGGGAACTGCACGTGCGGTAAAAAAATATCATGGCGATGAAGTAGTGATTTATTCGGGCGGCGAATCGGCATGCTCAGAAGGGTATTTTTATGAAGCAATCAATGGAGCCTCGCGCGAACAATTGCCTGTGATATTTGTTATTCAAAACAACAAATTCGGAATCTCGGTGCCTGTTGCCGAGCAAACCGCGAACACGAGAGTTTCCGATAACTTCGTCGGGTTTAAATATTTGAAAATAATTAATTGTGATGGACGCGATCCTTTCGATTCGTATCGTGCACTGACCGAAGCACGTGATTATGTTCAATCAGGAGCCGGTCCGGCAATGGTGCATGCTGACTGCGATCGTTTATTATCGCATTCTAACTCAGATAATCATGAGTTATATCGTACAAAAGAAGAAATTGAAGAAATGTGGATGCGTGACCCGCTTGTAAGGTTCCGCAAGGTCATACTTGACAACAATATTCTCACCGAGGAGCAGCTAATTGCATTGGAAGAAGCAAACAAACAAGCAATTTTTGCTGCTGCTGATATTGTTGAACCAATGCCCGATCCTGCACCTGCTTCGTATATAGAGTACGTGTTACCTCCGGCATTAATTCCGTATAATGATACAACAGAAAGCAATTATATAAATGATCTGAATGCGCAACAACTTACATTGCGTGAAGCTATTAACGCAGCAATGGTCGAAGAATTTACGCGCAATCCGAACACATATCTCTGGGGACAGGATGTTGCATCCGTAAAAAAACAAGGCATTTTTAATGTACCGAAAGGAATGCTTGATTTATTTGGAAATGAGCGTATATTTAATGCACCGATAGCGGAGGATTTTATCGTTGGTACGGCAAATGGCTTTAGCCGATACAGAGATGATATTCGTGTTGTTGTGGAAGGTGCTGAGTTCGCCGATTATTTCTGGCCCGCGATGGAACAATTGATAGAATGTAGTCATGATTATTGGAGAACAAAAGGACAATTCTCACCGAATATTGTTATTCGATTAGCAAGTGGTGGATATATACAAGGCGGATTATATCACTCTCAAAATCTTGATGCAATATTTGCGGCACTCCCGGGCATAAGGGTTGTGTGTCCATCGTTTGCAGATGATGCTGTGGGGTTGATGCGCCACTCACTGCGTGCGGGTGGGGTGACGCTATTTTTAGAGCCGAAGTTCCTTTACAATTACCGTCCCACATCGTCTTCGATGCCCGGTGAGAATTTTATGATTCCATTTGGAAAGGCAAAAATTCGCAAACAGGGCACAGATATAACCCTCGTCAGCTACGGAAATGCAATGCACTTATCTTTGATGGCAGCAGAAGAGATGGCAACACACGGAATAAGTGTTGAGGTCATAGATTTACGCTCATTAGCACCGTGGGATAGAGAGAGCGTTTTTGCATCAGTGCATAAAACAGGGCGAGCTGTAATAGCACACGAGCATTACTTAACCGGAGGTTTTGGTGGAGAAGTAGCGTCAAGCATTATGGCGGAGTGTTTCTCGAGTTTAGACGCACCCGTGTTACGTGTTGCATCGAAGGATACACCCGTAGGTTTTGCAAAATCACTTGAAGGAGCAATACTTTTACAGAAAAAAGATATAGTAGAAGCACTTCAGAACGTCATGAGATATTGACAAAACATCAAATGAGCACTGTGGAAAATATCTGACACTGTGCAAAAGGTAGCACGTGCAAAAAGAGATAAATCTGAAGTGTTGCGGGTGATGTTTTTGAAAGAAGAGTAGCCATGAAATTGGTTGTTCGGTATCTTAGGGCTATATTTGCAACTCATTTTGCCTTAGTGGGCGAAGTGTGTTTGGATAACTTTGTATTTAACTGATTGATAAAAAATAAATTACATAAACGAGAAAACTGTTAAGAGATCTATGGCAGCAAATATTGATGCAAATGAAGAGGTTGAAGTTAGTGCGATTGATGGCACTTCCGAAGGAACCGTTGATGAAACTTTTAAAAGAAATGTATTACTTGTCGGTGGCGGCGTACTTATAGTTGTTTTAGCTATGGGGCTTTACTGGTATATGGCAGGGAAGCAAAAAGAAACCGAAGCTTATGCTTCACTCGCCTTATCAAGGGTAAAAGTGTATTATGAGCGTGCAGAGTACGATAAGGCACTCCGCGGAGATAAAAGCGTAATGATGCGAGGTGAGCCAATAATTGGCTTGCAAGAAATCGTTGAAAACTATGGAGGTACGTCAGCCGGTAAGATGGCGGCTTTGATGTCCGGAGATATATTAACGGCACAAAAGAAATATGCCGAAGCAGAGCGAATGTATGAAGCAGCCCAAGGCAGTGATTCGAAAATCTTAGCTGCCGGAGCAAAAGCAGGGATAGCTGCATGCAAAGAAGCAGATAAGAAATACTCGGAAGCAGCCCCACTATATGAGGAAGCAGCACAGTACATGAAAGATGTCGGCGATGAAGCGCGTTTCAGATACTTCGCTGCTATTAATTACGAAAAAGCCGGTAATAGCGAAAAAGCGAAAGAATTGTACACACTCATAGCAAAAGAGAACAAGGATACAGAATTTAAAGATTTGTCAGTTGGAGCAATGGCTCGACTTGGCATGATTATTGAATGAGTAGGGTTGCTATAAGTGTCTTTATAGCTCAAAAAAACAAGAAAAAGATGATAAAAACAACAAATTTTTTTATTCAAAACGGAGGTTTTATGCAACGTTGGTTTCGTTTAGGCGCGGTTGCAGCACTTCTTTTCCTGACAACAATGGTAGGGAAAGCACAACCACCTCGCATCCAAGTGAGCGGGCGGGTTGGTCCAAATGATGTGATGATATTCCAACAAAGGAATGTTTATCAAATCAATGGTACGCTGACAATTGCGGGTACTCTAATTATAGAGCCGGGAACGGAAGTCGTATTTTTGGACAATGGTCGTATTATTGACTCGGTAGGTGGTCGTATTATAGCGGACGGTCGTTTGGCTGCTTCTTATAATAACACACAACCAAGTTCAATTGGTCTTTTACGCTATAATGATATGCGTTATTTTTTGAACGGTTCAGTAGTTAGTGAAGCTAATTTCAATGAGCCGACAGTTCAAGGTAATTTGTCATATCCTGCAAATTTTACGAATCCAGCCGGATATGGAAAATACAACCATATTTTCAATGTCGTATTGGATACTGTTAACAAACGTCTGGAAAACCTTACCAATCCGGGAGCATTACCCGGACCGGGTTCAGGTAAAGTCGTTATTTCGCCTATGCGCGCCATCATGTTCGCCTCGGCTCGTCTTAACTCGGAAGATGATATCATTAAATTTCAACCTTGGCGCCGTTTAGGTGGACAGAATGTTAATATCCCGGCTTCATCACAGAGTCGTCGTATTTTATTCCGTGCTCAAAGAGTAAATGATTATTCAAGAGAATGGGGTCATATTATCGTATTGCCGGGTGCGCGTGCTGCATTCTTCCGTGATTGCGATTTCCGTGACTTTAGAAAAGATACCACGGTTGACGATAAACCAATGTACTTTGTAAATCGTGCAGATACTGTTGGAAAAACACAAGCACAAAAAACAGCACTCTTTGCTGCTTACAATAGCTTGAACAAACACATGTTGACACAAACCAACGGATCCGGTGGTGCGATTACAACATTTGCTTCACGTTCATGGATGGTTAATTGTACATTTACAAATAACCTTGCACGTTATCGTGGTGGTGCTGTTCAGATGCTACAAGCTCCTGAAGGCGCTGGTGTCTATCCTGATACTACCGGCTTGCAAATCGGTTTTTATCCTTGGTTGGACAAAAATCCTGCATTGACTGAACCAGATGGTTCTCCAATTTTACAGCGTGTAATGCAGCTTGACCAATTAGATCGTACTGCTGCTGAGCCGGCTGTTTCTTTAAACAATGCAGCTCGCCAGTTGGCTGATGATGCTCGTTTAGCTGTGTTTGCAGGACGTATTCGCCAACTCAACTTCCAAAACAATCAAGTGCTTAACTCTGATGTTGATACTGTTCGTATAAATGGAAACCGGGTATTAACAGATGTTGATAAAGCCTCAAAACTCTATGATGAAAACTGGAAAAACACTGCTTTCGGTGGCGCTCTCTATATTTCAGGTCGTGAAATTGATGAAAATCGCAAAATCGAAATCGGTCTTGGTGTAAATGACTCGCTAAGAATAGCTGATGGTCCTAACGGCTTTGTTTCAATGCAAAGCAAAGACTTTATCATCTTTGAAAATAACCAAGCATTAACACGCCAACCATTACTTGCTGTTATTAATAGCAAAATCCGCAATAACCGCGGGTCAAAAGGTGGTGCATTGTATATTGGTGATTATACATCGGTGATTTTCAGTGGTACAGTACGTAATAATCGTACTTCTACACCATATCTCAATAATGATAATAGCGAATTTCTGTCACTTGGTGGTGGTATCTATCATGATAATACTCTTGGTAGATTACAGATTCGTGGTCATATCAATAGTTTAACAGAATTTTCAGGTAATACTGCTGCTGCGGGTGGTGCTATTCACGTTAATGGTAACACAGATCCACGTCCGTCACCAATTATCGGTGGTTCAGATGTAGCTAACCCACGTCTTCGTGATTATGGTCGTCGCATCGTATTCCAAAATAACTCCGCAAGTGCTCACGGCGGTGCCGTTTACACAAACAGAAACATGATGGTACATGGAGCAGGTGGATTTATTAATGATTTACCGCTTGCACAAGCTTATGGTCCCGGCTTTAGTGTTCGCTTTGAAAATAATCAAGCGAATTTCTCCGGTGGAGCTTTGGCAATCCATCTTCCAAGTATTGAGCCTCCGGTGCCGGTTTCACAACGTGCTATTCGCTTAGTCCGTGCAGAATTTATCAATAATAAAGTTGGTAATGTTCCTGAAAGTCTTGGCTTCGAAGGCAGGAAAAAAGTACGTGGTGGTGGAGCTGTTTACTCAATGAATGGTGATTTGAATCTTGTAAAAGGTGTTTTATTCGATATGAATACAGCACAAAACGGTAATGGCGGTGCTATTGCGATGATTCATCCAAGAACATCCTCAAAACGCTTCTTTATTTCAGATGCAGATATGCCAGAAGTTATGAGCGATGGTGTAGTAAATAGCTATATTTCAACCGATTCATTGTTCGATAATCGCAAGATCGCAGCTGTTCCTGCTGATGTAAGAATGTTAACACGTTTCTTTAATAATTCAGCAGAAACAAAACCGGATGCCAGACTTATGGGTAGTGGTACTACACAAATGGCTCCGAACAATATTGACGTAAAACGTTTCCATCCCGGCTTCCGTCGCGACATGGCAGGTAATGGTATTCGTGAGAATGGTGTCGGACTTGGTGGTGCTGTTTATGTACTTGATTCGATTACACCATTAAATAACTTCCGCATGGATACGGTATTCTTCAATCGTGTACGTATTCAAAATAATAATGCTTATACCGGTGCAGCGATTTATTCCGATAACTTTAACTTAAGACTTGCTTTAACAAGAACTTTAGTTACGGGTAATCGTGCAACCTCGTCAGTGGGTCGCTCACAAGATGTTGTGACAGGTCCAAAAATCGGTAATGATAATCCAGCTTCTTCTGATTTAGTAGGTACTGTATTTTATGGTGATGTAATCGGTCCTATTCCATGGACAAATTATCATATCGGTGCTAACTCAATCTTTGATAATGATGCTCGCTTCTTGATTCGCTTGCCGGATGCTCCAAACACAAAAGGAACATTATCAGGTGGTTATGGTACCGGTTACGGTGGAGTTGATACAATTCGTGGTAATTACTGGGGTCGTACAGAAGCAAATGTCAATACGATAATTCAAACAACAATACCCGGAGTAGGTACAGTACAAGAAACATTCTTTATCATGGGTAATGGACAAACTCACATGAAGTTTATCCGCAACTCAGCACAAAGAACTGATGATACACAACAAGGTCCGTTCGAGCAAAACTTCAATGGAACGTATCCATATACTCCGATTGCAATTGGTAAAATTCCTGATACATTGTTAATGGCTGGTAGAATCTACGATATCTTCGATAAAGGTACAGATATCAAAACTGCCGATTATTCACATAGAAGAATGGCTCCGGTTGAAGATTTCGCAGTAGGTATTCCACCAAGATTGCGTTACTTTAGCGATAGAACTATGCCTTCATATCGTAAATATGTTCGTAGAACAACTCGCAATCTTTTCGATGCAGATTCTTTGAACTATTCAACAAATACAGAAAATAATCTTTGGAGACAAATCGGTCGTTTGCAAACAGAATGGAAAATGGATCACAGAACCAATGAATATACACATCCGGTTGGTTATCCTTTGTTCCTTGAATCAATGGCAGCTTATGAAGGTGAAAACAGCTTCACAAACAACGATGATCCTTTTGCATTGAATGAGTCAGTATTCTTTGTTATTAATGACTCTACCGGTGATTATATCCGTGTGAATATGCGCCAATTCACAGATCAACCTATCCAAAATAATTTTGGCCAATATCCACGTGAAATGTTCCGCGGAAGAGTTGATTTTGTGCTTGACGATCCGTCACGTAATGGTGTAACAGCTCGCCAAAGAAGAACTTACGAAGGTTTAATGAATTTTGGCGGTACTGAATCATTGATTCCAAGATTAGCTGATACTGCATTAAACGAAGATATCTCCGCAATGCCGGGTCGTCGTTGGGAATTAACGATGAACTCAGCAATGAGCAAACGCGGTTTGGTGTATGCTAATGGCGCAAGAGTGTCTTACAGCAATAGACCGGGAATGCCAAATACTTTGGCACAAGGCACAGATACTGTAGTATCCTACTATGCAGGTGAACGCTGGGGTTCATTACCTGTACGTCCGGGCGACTATGTCCGTGTAATTTCCAGAACAGTACTTTGGAGATTAGGATTAGACACAGCTATTCAAAAAGGTATGGGCTTCAGAATTGCAGCTTCTACACCTCCGCCGGTATTCACAGGTAATAAAGTTTCTCTCCAAAATCCAAATGTGAGTGCTTCTATGAAGAGTGCATTCGCTAATAAAATCTGGTTATTTGAAGATGAAAAATATAACCGTGACACTAATGATGTTCGCAGACCCGGAAGAGATTCTATCTTTGTAATCACAGCAATTGACAGCAACAGATTCTATGATCCACGCTGGGCTATGGATGCAGATGAAACTCGTGATCCGAATAACGATGAAATTTATAAAAAATACAATCAATTATGGTATGACTGGTATCCAATGTATGAGACACCGAATGGTGATTTAGTACCTGATACTGACTCAGCTATGAAAATGACTGCACTTCGCCGTTGGATTCAAGCAGATACCGTTTGGCCGAGAGATTATCTTGCTCCGGACTATGATACAACATATAATCAAGCAATCGGCTTTATACGTTTGAAAGGAACACCAAGTAATCCGTATGTAGTTCCGGGTGGTGAAATGATGCATGTTGCGGCTACAAACTATCCGCCAAACATTGCAAGTGTTGATGCATTGAAAAACATCAAACTTAGAACATACCGCGGTGCAAATAATGACGAAGCATTTATTGTGGATACTCTTTCCAAATTTGTCTATCTATACCCATCATACTTCCATGCACAGAAATATGATGCAGCATTGGCAGCAACAAATAATAATGCTCGTTTCTTGCAACAAGACACATTGAACTTCGGTACAAATAATAGTGCTAACTATCAGTTCCGTATTTTGGTTACAGACAGCTTACCGGTATTTAACGATATCACAAGAACAAGTGCTGAATGTACTGAAGCAGGTGCAAGCCAAGATTTATTGGTTGCTAACGTAACTGATAAATTACGTTTCTATGTTGATTATAATTCTGATGATGAAGATGAAGATCGTATTGCACAACAAACTGAAGCATGGGATTTCCGTTATGGGAAAACATCGTATGGTTTCTTGGCAAAATCACTTCGTGAAAATCCAAATGATACATCGTTTGATGAGGTAAATCAAATACGTCCAATTTGGTTGAGTGACCGTTATATGATGGAAGAAAAATTCGGGGGTGGTTCAGATACAAATGCAACAGATGCATTTGCAAATGCCTTCACATCACGCGGTGTGATTAACATTGCAATTCCACGTCAAGAGGCGCTTAATTTATTGAAACCAAAAGATCCTGCAGATGCAGCATTCGATGCTCTTAATTTAGATACATTGATGACTGTGGTTGTAAATGATGGTCACTCAGGTGTCAATTATTTGTCAAAACGAATCTTTGTAAACGTTTCACCAACAATTACAACGCAATCTTTGGCAAAAGCAAAAGAAGATCAAGATTACAATATCCGTCTTCTTGACTTTGATAAACGTATCGTAGTGAGCGATCCAAACCGTGGTCAGCGTCACACATACAGATTGCTCTATCCGGGTGATCCTGAAGATTCGATTGCAAAAGACCCATGCTTTGCAGAAGCAGGTACATTTGATGTTCGCAACTTGAAAAAAACTCCACGCTGGTTGAAAATTAATCCGGTTTCAGGTTTACTCTATGGTACACCGGGTGTGAAAGATGCACCAAGAAAACCGGAATACAATAACCTTGATACAGTCACAGTTCTTGTAACTGACGAAGGTGGATTAACAGATGTTAAATGGTTCTTATTGGAAGTTGATTCAACCAATCATAATCCAAAAGTAACAACATTACCATCAATCAGATGTCTTGCTAATGGAGAAGGTTATGTTGATACACTACTTGCAATTGACAGAGATTTATTACGTGATCAACCTGTTCAAGGTCGTGAACGCTTAACTCTTGAAGTAGTATCGCCAACAGGTGTATTTGAGTTGGATCCATCAACAATCAATGGTCTTACAACAGATACAGTTAAATTCCAAATTAGAGCTATCGGTGGCGTTCTTGATATCAAACCAACAGATATCGTCAATGGTAAAGTACGTATTCGTATCAGAATAACAGATGGTGAAGCTGAAGACTTTGTAGAATATTTACTTAATGTATCAGATCCTACAGACTTTACAGCTAGAGTTCGTGTACAAAATAACGACCAATTAGGTGCATATCAAGACTTGTACTTTGGTACAGCAACAAATGCAACAACTGGTGAAAAAGCAGATCAGACAAACAGACTTGACAATCAATATTGTGAGTATGAATTGCCACCATTGCCACCGACAGATGTATTTGATGCACGTTGGACAGTATCTGAGACAAATGGTATTCTACGTAATATCTTCCCAAGAGCAGCAACAGGTGTAAATAGTGCAGAAGTTTATAAAGGTCGTTTCCAACCCGGAAACTTACAACAAGCTTCGGCAGCATATCCGGTAACAATTTCATGGAAAACAAATGAAATACCTGCAAGAACCGATCAAGTGAAAAACCCAAGCGGTGGCTCATGGTTCATACGTGATGCTATAAATAACGGTGGTTACTTTAGCTATAATATGAATACTGGTGTTGGTAACAAATTGCCGGGTACTATTGTTCAGTACACACTGAATGGCAACGATGCTTCAATTATTATCACAGCCGATGTCATAAATGGTTTCATTATCTATTATGACTTCGTAAGTGAAGTAAACGAAACAGAAACCGGTGCAACAGCATTTGAAGTAAATGCAATTACACCGAATCCGGTTGATAATCAGACATCTATTGCATACACATTGCCAACAGTTGGTCAAACCAAAGTTGAAGTGTTCGATGCATTAGGAAAAGTAGTTGCGACATTATTTGATGGAATGGGTTCACAGGGTCCTAACACATTACAATGGAATGTTCAAAATGAGAATATTGCCAATGGTGTTTATACCCTTAAACTCACACACAATGGTGTAATGATTACTAAAAATATCGCAGTAGTTCGTTAATTAAGCAACGTTTATTAGGGGAGAGAAATTAAGCCCTCTCCCCTTTTCACAACCAAAAAAAGAAAAAATAAATTATAGGAGAAGAAATGAAACGTAAATGCTTACTCATAGCGGCTGCTCTAGTATTCCTAGTGTCGAGTATGCCGTCTTTGTTTGCACAAAGAATCTATGACGAGTTCGATGCTCCGACAATAAACCCGAACAGGAATTATATTGATTATGGAGTAATACCAAATTCATTTGGTACTCGTTTTATAGGACCAATGATAATGTCAGACTGGGCATATCGTGAAATCCAAAGTGTGCCACCACAACATGTGATTTTTCCGGCACCAAGCAATCTTGAAGATGGTAGTTTTCAATTGCCGTTACCATTCACCATCCAGTTCAACAATACAACATTCACAACAAATGATAACCTTTGGGTGAATGTGAATGGATTCATTCAAGTTGGTGGTAGTGAACCATCAGGAAATCTTGGAAATAGCGGTGCATTATTTCAAAATGCAGCTCCGTTCAATATTATTGCACCTTACTGGGGTAATCATGAATATGTAAATACAGGTTCAACACAAACTCAGGTTTCATGGGAACTTACAGGTGTTGCACCGCGTCGTCGCATAACAATACAGTGGAAAAATTTGAAAGTAAACAAAAACTTTCCAAACAACAATAATGCTTTTGCAAACTTTCAAGTGATTCTTTATGAGCGCGAGTTTGTGACAGCAACAGTTACGAATCGTCAGCCGGACATTGAGTTTTCCTATGGACGTATGGGTAATGGTGGAGCAGTTGATGCTGCAAGTTTAAATAATGTATCTGTTGGATTAAAAGGAACGAATGGTTCATTTTATAATGGCTTGTCATTCTTAAACACAACGACTGCAACAACTTCAACAAACCGTACCGGCTCCGTGTGGCCTCCTTCAGTGCGTTCTGATGACAGAATTCGCATTGAAGCATTCCATGTAAGCAGTGCATTTCGCAGTACCGACTTCAGATCCAAGTATATTCAATCAACAGATAAAACAGACAGAGATGATGGATATGCAAATTTGAGAATTGCTGATTTAGCATTTGATTATACTTTCTTAGGTGAGAAAAGAACAAATCTGTGGGTTAACGTGAATGGATTTATCACATTCCAAGATCCGGATTTGTATTCATCAATCTTAACAGAAAATCCAAATGGTTTATTTGAGAACAGTGCATCGTATCCTGAGGCAGTTGTTGCACCATTTTGGGGTGATCACTTCTTACGTTTACCAAATGAGCAAGCTGTTCCATCGTCAAACGGTCGCTATGTTGCATCAGAAGTATCATACGTTGTTGTTGGCTCATATCCGACAAGAAGGTTGATTATTCAATGGAAAAACCTCAATATCATGAATGAAGCATTGCCTTCAAGTATTGGTAACTTCCAAGCAATATTCTATGAAGGATATGATAATCAGTTCCCAAGTAATTTTGCAGGTGGCATTGAATTCGCTTATGGCGATGTATCAAACAATCCAAATACACCATTAAAAACGGTACAAGTCTATGATGCAACTGTTGGTCTAAAAGGTGGACGTGCATTTGGTATCGGTGGTCAGTTTACGGATTTTATCAATGGTCTTACATTCAATAATATTTCACAAGCATATACGAGCCAAGAAAAAACTATCTTGTGGAGACCGACAGGTGGCTCAAATAATGGTGAAGGTCGTCGTATATTCTTCCGTGCAATTCCACGATTGTATGTAGATGGCTGGGGAGATGGCGATGCAAATCTTTCTCAAACAAGAAATCGCAAACATATCGGTACAAAACAACAAAGATTTGTAACAGCTGCTGATGCACGTTTGATTTTGCGTTGGAGATTACAAGATCGTTCATTACCGGATAGCTTAAAAGAAGATAGCTTGAGACTTGGTAATGCATATCATGCCGATGTTAATCATGACGGACGCTATTATTATAGCTTCAGAACATTCGATAATCTTCGTGATACTTCATTCTGGAGAAGACCGATTGATGTTGATACATTCGGTGTAAGAACAAGAATGGATTCAATCGAAAGTATGGCTGGTATGCCCCCGGATGCAGGTCCATTACGTTTGATTTATTATGAAGCAAATCAGCAAGATGCGGCACTTATTCTTTCATATTTATCTGCAAGAGTTCCTTCATTACCTTGGATTTTCGACACGATTCCTAATCCAAAATTTAATGAAGACGTAGATGTGAAAGCTACTGATTTCTTTGTAAAAAATGTAAACAGAGTTTCTGTAGATGAATATGAAGTAACATTAGGGTTGAATGGCTTTACCAATTCAGCAACGTCATTAGAGTTTTCCGTAAATGGAGATATTGTAGGCTTGCAGTCACCAACGACTGTAAACAAAAACGATGAAGTTGATTACATTGCAGACAATTCTAATTCAAAAGTAATTGTAGCTACAAGTCATCATTTTAATGCGAAAGACGATGTCCTCACATTTCGTGTGAAAACACTCGAAAATACACTTGAATTGAATGGAGTAAGTTTTGATGTTCGCAAACGTGCTGCTAAAACAGTAGCATTAAATGCGGCGGAAACAGGACTGAACGTATCTGTAAGCCCAATGCCATTGCATAATACAGATGCAAACATATCAGTGGGTGTAGAACAAGCCGGCGTATATGAAATAGCATTGTTAAGTATAACAGGCGAAAAAGTATATAGTAAATCTGTAAGTGCGGCAGCAAATACAACACTTAATGAAGTAATTCCGGTTACTGAATTAAATTTGACAGCCGGAGCATATCAAGTAGTAATTTCAAATGGTTCATTTGTAAAAACTGCAAAAGTTAGTATATTACGCTAACATTGATACTATTTATTGGAAGAATGAAACACAACCTCCATCAAATGATGGTAATATTTTTGATCCTCATAATGGGGGTTGTGTCTTTCCAATTTGATGTAAAGGCGGGTACTTGGAATCTCAATGTAAGGCAAACTGAAGCAATAGATTATTGCAGTTCAAACAGAAATATTGTTATTGAATTTGTGTTAGACGCTGATGTATATTTTGCCGACAGTATTTATGGTTTCGATATTGAGTTTGAGTATGACCCACAAAAATTAACACTATTTCAGAATCTGGAAGCAGGCACACTCTTCGGTAGGGTCCAAGCTGGTGGATTGTCGGGAATAAAAACAGTTGATTTCTCCCAGCCCGGTTTTGTTTACGTTTCATTTGCAAATATTGCATCTCGTCCTATAGCGGGTAGCAGAGTTTTGACAAGAATAGCCGGACAAATAAAGGGAAATTGTAGAGATAGTAGTTATATTGTAATTAGAAGTTTTGAAGCTGATTATGAGTTTTCAAAAAAGCATTATTTCAATGCTGTTTATTATCCGGTCGGATATAAAGTTGAAATAAGTGAGCAGGAATCAGCCAAAAAAAACATAAATTATAGTCTGAATAAAGGTAACTCAAGGATTGATACCTTACGAAAGACGATACCATTTGAAAGCACTATCAGTCACAATGATGTGAATAGGGCGAAACAAATGATAACAACGATTGAAGTAGATGAAACAGGTTCAAAATATGTAGATTCAATACAAATTGTGGCTACATCAGGGAACGTTGAGCTACAAAGGATTGAGTGGTTCGACAATATCTACAAAGTTGAATACAACTTAAAAAATGGTTCCAAAGATGAACGAATAGATTATTCGATTGTCCTAAACAACAAGATTGACAGCGTAGATTCGCTTAATCTAAGCGTTCGCGTCAAAACAGATGAAATAAGTACATGTACTTGTACATTGCTGAAAGCATTAGACACATTGGAATATGTGTGGTTAAAAGAGAAAGATACTATTTCTACTGTTGTCACCGACAGTGATTATTCGAATCAATGGGTGACAATAGTTAGGAATCAAGAAAAATTATTACTTTATAAGACCATTTCATCAGAAGTAAGTTATAGAATATATAATATACATGGTGAGTTGGTTCACGAAAATGAAAATTTGTCAAATGTTGAAATATTACAATCACAACCTTCAGGGGTTTATATGTTGGTTGTATATGATCAGTCAGGAGACAAATCATACAAATCAAGATTTCAAATAATAAAGATATATAAATAATTGTTTAAATTTTATTGAGGAGTTGTCTATGCAAGAGCAGAGACTACGCGTGGTTCAACGAATACACTGGGCAGCATTGTTTATGCTCATCAGTTTCTTCGTTGGTCAAAATACAGATGTATATGCACAGCCATTTACAACTGTTCCATTTGCTTCCAACCTTCCGACATTGTCGTTAACAGGAGCAGATAACGCATACAATGACCAATACTACTCTGACGGGCGTATTTGGGCTGGTTATTCGGATGATAAGGAACGAGAAATCCTTGTTCCGGTGTTTATGCAGAACTTTTTATGGGACGAGTCATTGATTACCGATAGACGTTTTGGAGGCTTTCCAATTCGTTCTTTCAGATTCTCATTGTCCTATGATGGTCGTGCAATCAAAGCGACAGGTGTTCAGAATACCGATTGGGTTGGAGAAGTTGCTCCAAATTTAATGGGTAAAGAATTCAGCTATGAATGGGATGATAAAGCTGATTCAACACGCTTCCGTGTTTACTTCACCGGTCAGGTAGATCCCGACACGAAATATGGTCGTAGAATTACTGTCACAGGTACATCTACAAAACCATTACCCATAAGTGGTGAATTTGACGGATATGAAGTATTATGCTATGTTCGCTTTCGTGTAGTACTTTCAAAAAGATTAGTCGAAGAGCAACCACAAATTTATGATGGTTCCGATAAATCACCGATTTATGTGAACAATGATTCTATTTTCTATAATAATTTTCATGTAGGTGTTCATAATCCGTTCCCTGCAGTATCTGATGGTGATCCGAATAATCCCTACGGTAACAAATTCTACCGTCGCGACAAATTTGATGAAATTGGTCTTGCCGGCATTACATTAAGTGCTGAAACAGATCCTCTTTATCCGAGCCGTCCGGGTATGATTTGGTTGAATATCGGTGAAAATCCACAGGTAGGATTCCAAGATGTCGTTGGTGGTACAAACAATGAAGTAGCACCTGACGCAAATACAACTGAATTAGAATTATGGAATATCACAAGACCAATTGTTGTTGACTCCGGTTCTACAACTCGTAGAGATGGAAAACGTGATATTCGACTCTTAAATACAACAGCTCGAAGCCGTTTATATCAGGTAAAGATAGAGTCTGATCAACCATGGTTGCAATTCAGAACTTTACCAAGTGGTACCGGTGGATTTAATCCAATCCCGGGACAAACACGCAGCGCAGTGTTACCTTATATTGATAATGGTATAAATGGACCGGTTCCTCCAAACTTGCGTGACGCTAACTATAACGTAGTTACCGAGCAGCCAGAGATTCGTTTCCGTGTCATTTGTGACCCGTCACAACTCAATCAAGGCGATGGAGAATATGCGGGTATATATATCGGTTATATTACGATTACATCAAAGTCTGCAAAAATTTCTCCTGTTCGTTTGAGAGTTAAATTTATCTACTTACGTAATCCAATTGAACCGGGCCGCCGCCCTGCAGCTGGACGTGAACCCGGCATTACATTGCGTGTTGAAAACTCAGCGGGTGTAAGCGGTGATGCAACAAATATCGTATTTGGTACAGGACATCGTGCAACTGATCAACCGGATAGTTTATTCGGTGAACAGCCGGCTGATTTTGTTCCTACAACATTCTTTGCACGCTGGTACACACCATGGGTAAAAGATAACAATGGCTTTGAAGTCGCGCCTAATGGTTTAGGCGATATGCCAATCGAATCAAGCAATTCAACAGGAAATCGTACATCGTCACGCGACATTAGATCGAATGCAATTGATACTACATTAGTATATCTCTGTAGATTTAATGCGGGTGGGGCAAACAACTATCCGGTTGTTCTTTCTTGGGATACTCAAGATTTCCCACAAGATGCACAGCTCTTCTTGCGTGATACTCTTAACGGTTCCGGTTTCAGCTTAGATATGAGATCGGGTACACAAGATCCAAACAATCCAACTGTTCAGTCATTTACGATTCGTGATGCTCGCTGGACTTCGTTTATCATCGAATATACTCTTCCGCGTGTTGAGAAATTCCCGGTAATCAAAAAAGGTTGGAACTTCGTTTCGCTTCCGGTACGTCCTTCAGATGCACGTATTTCGAGAATCTTCCCGAATGCTATTCAAAACACAGCATTCACCTTCTCTCAGAACCTATACAAGTCTGAAGAAACAGCAAGACCCGGTTATGGTTATTTCATCAAATATGGCGAATTCTTGGATCAGTTAATTTCTGGTACTCGTATTCTTGCTCTTGACGGTAATCCGGCTACTATTGCTCCTGCAGTTCGTCTATATTCGGGTTGGAATACAATCGGTGGTCTTTCTACACCGCTTTGCGTAGCTGGCTTGTCATTTGATCCATTCCAAACAGATTTCCCGACACGTATTGGTGATGTTTATGCTTATGAAACAAACAGAGGTTATAGAGCTGTTTCTGAAATTCTTCCGGGTCTCGGCTATTGGTTGAATGTTGATAAAAACGGATTTATCAAAACTGATTTGTCTTTGTGTAGAGAAGTGCCAAATGATACAAAACAAAATCTTCTTGAAAACAGTGTACAAGTGAGTGTAAGAGATAATGACAATAAAAATACAACTCTCTACTTTGCAGACGAATCTGTGAATGCGAAACAATTTGAATTGCCACCGGCACCGCCTGCAGAATTGTTCGATGTACGTTTCAATGACAATACGTATTTGACAACTGCAAGCTCGAATATTGCAAAAATTCAAGGCGTTACATTCCCGGTTGTCATAAATATGCTTGCAGGCGATAAATCATACCGTGTCACAGATGCTGAAGATGGCACCGTACTCGGCGTGGTAAGTGCAAATACTTCTGTAGTTATTGGAAATTCCGGTGTACGTTATGTACAAATCGAAGAAGTAACAACAGCACAAGCAGGTGAAATGATTTCGGTTACTCCGAATCCTACGAACAGTGCAGCTAAAATCTCATTTGTTGCCGGTGATAAATCACCAATGTCGGTTGTTTTAATTGATGCTTTAGGCAATCAAGTGATGACAATTGGTAATGGTATTTATTCAGGCTTGACTACTCTTGAGTTCACAACAGAAAACCTTGTTCAAGGTCAGTATTTTGTGAAAGTCTTAGGTGGTAATCAGCCCGTATCAGCAATTTTGCAGGTCGTTCGTTAATTTCGCTTCACGGCAGTTTTCACTTTAATTTAATGGGCAATGGGAGAATTCCTATTGCCCATTTTTTCTTTAAGGAATTAATTATGAATATTTACTCCATACTCAAAAAGTCATTCCCAATTCTGGTTTTGATTTTAACTATGAGCAATAGTGGCTCTGCCCAATTTATCAAAATGAATCTTGGAATAGTTGATGATGCCACTACTGCTTCACCGGTAACTTTTGGTGTTCATCCTGATGCAACTGACGGCAGAGATATCTCTCTAAATGAAAATGAATTACCTGCCGGTGGTTTGGGTTTTCCACCAAATCTGTTTGCAGCTTTCCGATGGCCTAATTCTGAGGAGATACAATTAAGTTATGAGGATTATCGAAAACGATCCGACAGTGCTACATTTAAACGTATGTATCGTTTGGAATTTGGTCCGAGCAGAAAAGGGAAAGCAAAAATTATATGGACATACCCTTTACCACCGGGTATTGATTCGGTGCGAATTGTTGATCGTAGAAGCAATGGAATCAATGTGAACTTTCTGCTCGATAATGCCCAACAATTTATCATTCAAAATGAATTTTGGGACTCATTTTTGCTTTACGTGTATTTCAATAATTCGACAGTACGTGTTACAGAAAGCCATGAACAGATACTGTCTCCGGTATTTTATGCAGGGCATTTTATCTCTTCTGTAGGATTACCAAAGACGCAGGATGGTGTCAATAATGTGCAACTCATCAATACTATGGGGCAGATTTGTGCTGAAATGACAATCAATCTTGGTTCAGCCATCAATGTACCGGACAATATGGCTCAAGGAATTTATTTTTTAATGAGTAAAAACAGCAATAATGCGAAAACCGATGTGAAAACTATATCCATTTGGTGAACGTCCGTCTCGCAAATTCTACATTGGAGATTACATGATTGAGATAGAACTTCCGATTCTGCAACAAACCGATACCTTGGTGATTCCCAAAGAGCCGCGAAGACCAGAATGGCTGAAAGTGCGAGCACCGGGGGGTGAAAAATATGCAGATCTCAAGAAAATGATGCGCTCAAAAACCCTTCACACAGTTTGTGAAGAAGCGCGTTGTCCTAATATTGCCGAATGCTGGAATTCAGGTACAGCTACATTTATGATTTTTGGCGATACTTGCACACGTTCATGTGGTTTCTGTGCTGTGAAAACGGGAAGACCTCTTGCTTTGGACGAGCATGAGCCATTTCACGTAGCAGAGGCAATACAGCAAATGGGGGTTAAACATGCCGTCATTACATCAGTCAACCGTGATGAATTGAAAGATGGTGGTGCAATCCTTTGGGCAAAAACTATCACAACGGTAAGGGAACTTAATCCCGATGTAACTATTGAAGTGCTTATTCCTGATTTCAAAGGCAATATCCAAAACTTGCAATATGTCATTGATGCAAAGCCGAATATCTTAAATCATAATACAGAAACAGTGCCCAGATTATACAGAAAAGTGCGCCCACAGGGTAAATATCATTGGACACTTTCTGTCTTAGATCATGCTCAAAAAATGGGAATGCGAACAAAAACAGGCATCATGCTTGGATTGGGTGAAGAAAAAAATGAAGTGCTCGATGTCATGAAAGACTTACGTGGCGTGGGAGTGCACATACTCACATTGGGTCAATACTTACAACCCACAAAAAACCACTTACCTGTGGACAGATTTGTGCATCCTACTGAATTTGATGAATACAGAGTTATCGGTTTAGAAATGGGATTCGACATTGTCGAATCAGGTCCATTAGTCCGCAGCTCTTATCATGCGGAGCGTCATCTTTGAGTAAGGTAATATTACTTGGCAGTGGAACATCAACAGGGGTACCTACAATTGCTTGTTCGTGCCCCACTTGTTTATCTGATGATCCACGTGACAAACGATTGCGCCCTTCCCTACTCTATCAATCCGATACCACGACTATAGTCTTTGACACCTCCACCGATTTTCGTACACAAATGTTACGGTATGCCGTATCATCTCTTGATGCCATTGTCTTTACTCATCATCACTTTGATCATATAGGCGGTTTTGATGATATAAGACCATATAATTTCTTCTCCGGCGGCAAACCGATGCCGCTGTATCTTATGAAAGAAACATTAATAGCATTGCAGACCACATTCCCCTATGCTTTTGGCAAGGTGGAACAACTTGGCGGTGGCGTGCCTATCGTGGAAACAACTATCATCAATACTACACCATTTACCATCGGTGATGTGACTCTTATACCGATACCAATGTATCACGGAGCAATGCGAGTGAACGGGTATCGTATAGGGAATTTTGCTTACTGTACAGATACAAATTATATCCCTGATACATCTCTTCAATTGCTCACGGACTTGGATGTACTGATACTTGATGCATTGCGCTATGAACCCCACCCTACCCACTTTACCATTGATCAAGCCATAGACATTGTCAGAATTCTGAAACCCCGCAAAACATATTTTACCCACATAGCCCATCAGGTACAACATGCGGAATGTCAATTACCGTATAGTATAGAGCTTGGCTATGATGGCTTAGAAATAACTCTCTGATGATGTATTCCCATGCACGGAATTCAATAAACGCAACAAACTCTTCGGCTTTTCTCTATGAAGTCCACCACCCACTCACATGAGAATTATTGATATTCCATCCCGCACAGATGCAATATTCGTTGAAAAATGATTTTCTCTTTATAAACATCTGAACTTAACAATACATTGATTGTTAGGTGTGAAAGTAAATCTATACAGAAAGATAACTTAATCCATTGTGAATACGATGTCTCAACAACAAAAAGTTTGTTTTACCAATAATTTGTTTGGTTAAACAATTAAACCAATTAAATGTTTGGTGTTGTGTGTCTTTTGCTTTTTTGAACACAGTCGAGTACTATGGAAACGAATGTAAACAAAAAATAATGGCGATACAAGTGAATCTAGAAGTCTTGAAAGTGGCGTTTTTTGACAAATTTCGCCACTTTTTGCAAATTTTGGCTCTTTTGTTCATCTATTCTACGTAGAGAGAAATCAGAAAAGGAGCAATAAAGTAATTTTGCGCCGCTCCAAGTGGGAGAAAGTGGGGGAATCAATCAATGTTTTGGTATCTGTGGGGGAAAAAGGGACATTGGATTTGATTTCGGGCATGCAGAGCACAAAGAGGGATAGAGTTGATTTAGTTTAAGCACAGTTTTTCGACGCTATGTCATTTTTCAAGGGTCAGGAAACATTTTCGCTCGATAATAAAGGGCGCGTGAACATACCGGCAAAGATGCGTAAAGTACTTTCGCCGGATGCAAACGATACATTTGTGCTGACTCGGGGGACTGATAAATGTATAGTTGCTTATCCATTGAATGAATGGAAAAAGTATGAAGAACGTTATATGGGTATGAATCAATTCGATGAAGAAAACCGCTTTTTCCTACGGACAATCTTGGCATGGTGCGAAGAGGTGGAGATTGATGCACAACAGCGTATCACAATAGGCAAGCGTTATCTGGACTTTGCTTCGTTGGAAGGTAAAGTCACCGTTGTCGGGATGATTGACCATATTGAATTTTGGAATCCCGATGAATTTGAGCGGTATCTCAATGGTCATGGTGATCAGTATGAGCAGATAGCCGCCAAAGTGATGCAGTCATAATAGACAAAGCGTATGAACAGCAAACGTCAAATACGTCGTGATCGTTCACGTGAAGAGCAGTATGATTATCATCTGCCGGTGATGCGTGATATTATCTGTGATTATGTTGTGTGGAAAAAAGATGGTATCTATGTGGACGGTACTCTGGGGGGAGGAGGTCACACAGGAGCCATAATAGAACGCTTATCCGAAGAGGGGCGATTGTATTCTTTCGATGCCGACAAGGAGGCAATTCGCCATTGCTCGGAGCGTTTTGCAGAAGAGATACGCACAGGGCGATTAACGCTCATACATGACAATTTCATTCGGGCATGCAGCATAGAGGAACTTCGGGGGAAGGCATCCGGTCTGCTGCTGGATTTGGGTGTGTCATCTAAGCAATTGGATACCGCTCAACGCGGCATAAGCCACCGTGTGAATGCACCATTGGATATGCGCTTCGGCGATGAAGGTGAGTGTACGGCAGCAGACATCCTGAATGAATGGAAAGAGGAGGACATAGAACGTATTATGCGGGTCTTCGGTGAAGAACCGTTTTCGCGAGCAATGGCGCGACGCATTATTCAAAGGCGGCGTGCCGCTCCTCTGCGTACTACTTTTGACTTGCGCGATGTGGCAGCATCGCTCATCCCACCACATATATTATCCAAATCGCTCGCCAGAATTTTTCAAGCATTCCGCATTGCCGTGAATGATGAACTATCAATCTTGGAACAAACATTACGTGGTTTTATCCCTCTTCTAGAATCTCAAGGTCGCATTGTTATTATGTCTTATCATTCCCTTGAAGATCGTATCGTCAAAAATGTGTTCCGTGACTTTTCTCGCGATACTGATGATACTCGCGCTATGGTCAAAATTATCACTTCTAAACCATTGGAAGCGGACGAAGAAGAAATTATGCGCAATCCTCGCGCTCGCAGTGTGAAAATACGTGTTGCAGAAAAAAAGTAAAAGCACATTAACTGAACCATGTTATACCGGAGAAAAAGTCGTTTCGTCTCATATATATTGCGTTCCTGACAAAGTAAGAAAACCTCTAAAATCATTGTAATCATGGTATAAAAATCGCAGAAACCACGTCAATTCCAAGTCAGCATAGTATCAGAACAATCTACGTATGGGTCAGATATGCTGTTTCTCACATCATCATCGAATAAACTTTCGTAATTTTCGCTTTCTGAATGGTGTTCTTATTTATCATGATGATGAATAAGTATGCTCTTGGCTTGCATAAAACACACGATTCCGAATGTAATAAAAATGCGAACATTAATTCACGAAACTGTATGGAGGTAGTATGAATATTCTTCTTATTGGTTCAGGCGGCAGAGAACATGCACTTGCTTGGGCAATGCGGACAAAATCATCGTTTATGCGCGGTTTATATGCAGCCCCGGGCAATCCCGGAATATTTGAAGTGGCGCGCCATACAGATATCGAAGATATTAATGATCATGACCAAATTATTCATTTCTGCCAGCGTTTGATGATTGATCTTGTGGTTGTGGGACCCGAACAGCCTTTAGCTCTCGGATTGGCGGATAATTTGCGTTCGGCTGGTATTTTTACTTTCGGTCCTTCGCGGGCAGCTGCGCGTATTGAGTCGTCCAAAGCTTTTGCCAAAGACTTAATGCGTAAATATAACATTCCCACAGCAGCATATAAACATTTTAATCATACACAGGTACAAGATGCCTTGGCATACATAGAGCATTTTCATAAACCACCGGTGATTAAAGCCGATGGGTTAGCAGCAGGCAAAGGCGTGATTGTGCCCCATACCCATGAAGAAGCAAAAAATGCAGTTTTGGAGATGTTTGGCGGAGCTTTTGGAAAAGCCGGCGCTGAAGTTGTCATAGAAGAATTTATGGAGGGAGAAGAAGCATCTGTTTTTGCTATTTGTGACGGTACTAATTTCATAACTCTTGCTCCGGCTCAGGATCATAAACGGATAGGTGATGGAGATACCGGAAAAAATACGGGTGGGATGGGTGCTTATGCGCCCGCAGATGCTTTGGTGACACCCGAAGTGATGGATAAAGTAAAAAAACGTATTATCCAACCATTACTCGATGGTATGCGTGCAGAAAAAACACCATTTATAGGTTGTCTGTTTTGTGGGCTTATGATTCATCATGGCGAACCACGTGTTGTCGAATTTAATGCTCGTTTCGGTGATCCTGAAACGCAGGCAGTCCTGTCGGTTTTTGAAGGCGATTTTGTACGATTGTTGAGCAGTGCTGCCCGTGGCGAAATAGATAAAAGTGCTGTACGTTCCTCAACAAGTGGTTATTGTTGCAATGTTGTTCTTGCAGCAGACGGATATCCCGACACCTACAATAAAGGTATGCGAATTACGGGAATTGAAGAAGCCCGCGCCATGAATGCACGTATATTCCATTCCGGCACGGCACGCGATGAAAATAAAGAAATTGTTGCCAATGGTGGAAGAGTTTTGGGCGTCTGCGGTGCGGGAGACACACTCGAAAAAGCCATTAATGTCGCTTATCAAGCGATACCTTTTATCGAATTTGAGGGCAAAATATTTAGGAAAGATATCGGTCAAAAAGGTCTTCGTTATACGTAAATTATTCTCAACATGTAATCCATTTAAAAAAAAATATTATGAAAATTATTGTCACAGGCGGAGCAGGATTTATCGGATCACACATCGTTGACGCATATTGTGCTTTAGGGCATGATGTTGTCATCTTGGATAATTTTTCGTCAGGTAAAATAGAAAATTGTAATCCCAAAGCTCGCATTATCACCATGGATATTACTGCCGAAGCGATCAATGATCTTTTTGAAAAAGAACGATTCGATGTTCTTAATCATCATGCGGCACAAATGGATGTTCGTGTTTCCGTCAATGACCCGCAATTTGATGCTTCAACCAATATTCTTGGCGGATTAAATCTCTATGAAGCAGCTAAAAAAAATGGTGTAAAAAAAATAATATTTGCTTCTTCCGGTGGAACGGTTTATGGTGAACAACAAGAATTTCCGGCTTCCGAAGATCATCCCAAACAACCTCTTTCGCCCTATGGTATTTCTAAACTTGCCAATGAACATTATTTGTATTATTACAAGCAAGAATACGGAATTCCTTCGGTAATATTACGCTATGCCAATATTTATGGTCCGCGCCAAAACCCACATGGTGAAGCAGGGGTTGTGGCGATCTTCACCAATAAATTGCTTGCCGGTCAAGAACCTGTTATCAATGGGGATGGTTTACAAACTCGTGATTATGTTTTTGTAAGCGATGTTGTCCAAGCCAATATTCATGCCTTATCTGATACAATGGAAGGTGCATTTAATATTGGAACGGAAAAAGAAACAGATGTCGTGACAATTTTCAGACATTTAAATGATATTATTGGCGGCAATTCTCCCGAAAAATACGGCGCTGCTAAACCGGGAGAGCAAAGGCGCAGCGTGATCAGTCATAAAAAAATTAAGCAACATTATGGCTGGATGCCGACAGTAAGTTTTCGTGAAGGTTTAGAAAAAACAGTTGAGTTTTTTCGGGCGCGACTTTAATTTTTATGGCACACAGTCTTCATCAACCCGGATTACTCCAAAGAATATTTGGTAAGTGGCGGCTCAAAGCATTACTGGCTATGTTGGCATTCAGCATGGTTGCGGGTGTGCTGCTTTATACAAATATGTTGGTGAATGAATTGGTGGAGCGTGAACTGAATACCGTTCAATTTTATGCCGGTATTTATGACTATTATTTGAAAAAGCCAAACAGTGACCCCGAAAGTTTTCTTCACAGTATTTACTCTGTGACAAAAACTATTTCATTTCCTCTCATCCTCACCGATGAAAATAATACGCCCAATTTACCATTGTCCGAATATTCGCTGAATGTTGATATTGACACAACATTGTCCGAACAGCAACAAATGCAAAAAATGCGTGAAATTGTTGCAGAAATGAGCAAAGTATATAAGCCCATTGATATCAAAGATCAAGACGGTGTTGTACTTCAGAGAATTTTTTATACCAATTCCGATTTAATACGAAAATTACAGCTTTTACCGTATGTAGAAATTGTGATTGTAGGTGCTTTTGTTATCATTGGTTATATTGCCTTTAGTTATGTGCGACGCAATGAAGAATCCAATATATGGGTTGGTATGGCAAAAGAAGCTGCGCATCAATTAGGTACACCATTGTCGAGTATTTTGGCTTGGATTGAAATTATGCGACTTAATGCCGATGACCCCGCCTCGGTAGAAGAAACATTACAAGAAATGGAGCATGATGTTGAACGATTAAATACTATAGCAAATCGTTTTTCGAAAATAGGCAATGACCCGGAAAAACATCATGACGATATAGGAAAAATTATTGAAAATGTCTGTGTCTATTTTGAGCGTCGCGTTCCCCATCTCGGCAAAAAGGTGGTGCTGAAACGAGAAATTATCACAGGGTGTATTGTCTCAGTGAATCGTGAGTTGTTTGAATGGGTAATAGAAAATTTATTAAAAAATGCAGTACAAGCGATTGAATCAAAAAATGGTGAAATTACGATTGCACTTAAATCTGCTTCGCGCGGGAAAATTGTCATCAGTGTAAGCGATAATGGCAAGGGAATGACAAAACAAATAAAAAGACAAATATTTGATCCGGGATTCACAACGAAAAAACGTGGCTGGGGGCTTGGACTTTCATTATCAAAAAGAATTATTGAACAATATCATAATGGTAAAATATATGTCAAAGAAACAATACCCGGCAAAGGAACAACCTTTATTATTGAGCTAAAAAGAGTTGTCTAAATACTGTTCTTTTACTCATAACCTTTATCACTTATTGTTGTTAAAATATTGTTCATAATATCGTGATATATGAAGAAAAAATCGGATTTACCAACGAAAATATGTGCTACATGCGGCAGACCATTTGCTTGGAGAAAAAAATGGGAAAAAGTTTGGCATGAAGTCAAATATTGCAGCGATAAATGCAGGATGAAACGTTCATGAAATCAGCAACCATAGTGTTCCCCCATCAATTATTTGAAGTGCATCCTGCATGTGCTCAAGGCAGAGATGTATTTCTCATCGAAGAATATCTTTATTTTTCGCAGTATCGTTTTCACAAGCAAAAAATTGCCTTCCATCGCGCTTCAATGAAGTTTTATGAACATTATTTATCGGAACAATTATATCCTGTTCACTATATAGAAGCAGATGATGAACGTGCGGATTGCCGAAACCTTATGGAATATTTGAAAGATAATAATTTTACAGATATTCATTATGTTGCTGTTACGGATGATTGGTTGGAGCGAAGAATACGAAAATTTGCATCACAATATTCTTTGACATTACATCAATATTCATCGCCATTGTTCTTAAATACTGAAACCGAAAATAGTCTGTATTTTTCAAAGAAAAAGAAATATTTTCAAACAGATTTTTATATACAGCAAAGAAAAAGACTCAATATACTTATTGATGACGATGGTACACCTGCCGGCGGTAAATGGAGTTTTGATGCTGATAATAGAGAAAAATACCCCAAAAAGAAAACACCTCCCATTATTGAATTTCCTCCTCGTAATACATACTATAAGGAAGCTCAACAATACGTCAATGAAAAGTTTCAACATCATTATGGATATTGTCGGGGAGAAATACAATATCCATGCACATTTGAAGACGCGAAACAATGGTTTGAGATATTTTTATCCGAGCGTTTTCATGACTTTGGCGTTTATGAAGATGCAATTGTGGATAAAGAACATTTTCTCCATCATAGTGTTTTAACACCTATGCTCAATGTGGGTTTATTGACTCCTCATTATATTGTAGAACGCACATTGTCATATTGTGAGCGCAATACTGTACCATTAAATTCCGTTGAGGGATTTATCCGACAAATTATTGGCTGGCGTGAATTTATTCGCGGGGTATATGAATGGCGAGGCAGAGAAGAACGAACAAAAAATTTCTGGAAATTTTCCCGAAAAATTCCCGCTTCTTTCTGGGATGGAACGACAGGTATATATCCGATTGACAGTACCATACAAAAAATACTCGAAACAGGGTATTGTCATCATATTGAGCGGCTTATGGTGATTGGTAATTTTATGGTGCTGTGTGAATTTGATCCCGATGAAGTATATCAATGGTTTATGGAAATGTTTATTGATGCGTATGATTGGGTTATGGTGCCTAATGTGTATGGCATGAGTCAATTTGCAGACGGCGGAATTATGTCCACAAAACCATATATCAGCGGCAGTAATTATTTGATGAAAATGAGTAATTATCCCAAAGGTGATTGGCAAAAGACTTGGGACGGATTATTCTGGCGATTTCTTCACACACATCGTGATTTTTTTCTGAAAAATCCTCGTTTATCTATGCTTGTTCGCAGTTTTGATTCTATGGATACGGAAAAACAAAAAAGTCATTTGGCTTATGCTGATCAGTATTTATCTTCGCTTGATGCAATGCACTCATGTAAGGCACAATAATATGAAAGATAGAGAATTATTACAATGGGAATATGATGCGAAAGGATATGCCATATTCAAACAAGCAATACCGCAACTTCTTTGCAAAGAAATTCTTGAAAAAATACACCATTTTGAATATTCTGTTGGTACTCTCTCAGAAAAACAGCGTAATTCTCATGTATTTATTAATGAATTATCCGATGATCAACGTGCCGGAATTGATGCATCCCTTTGTAAAGATATGTTGTATATCATTGGCGATATTTGTGAGTATTTTCCCGAAATCATACAGATTTTTATTCACCCTTCTATTGCACATATCACCAATGTATTACTCGGCACGGATAATCCTGTCTATCACTTTTCCAATATTACGATAAAATCGGCTTATTATGGACCTCAATCGGGCTTGCATCGTGATTATCCCAACAAGTATATTTGTCCGATGACTTCACATTTTATGCGCCTTATTCTTTGCCTAAGTGAAGGAAATAAACATAATGGAGGTTTGGGGTTTATCTGTGGTTCACATCGCCTTGAAGATAAGGAAGCACTTCAAGGGTTGAGAACACAATATTCATACGACACACTTGAATATCCCGAATGTGAACAAGGAGATATTATTGCAGTTCACCCCAAAGTAATTCATGGCGGTATGTCAAACAGGTCGGACAAAGACCGTTATTATTGCGTCAGTCAATGGGGTATGCCAACGGATGATTTTTTATATTATACGGAAGAAAAATTCACAGGTATTTCTTTCACGGAATTATCCGCCATGGCGCAATGAATTGTGCAACCTTGATAGTGCTGCACAATTCATTATATCGCATACATGAGTATGAATGTAAAAAATCTTAGTCTATGTTTTTCTACGATTTATGAAGATAAGAATGGATAAAGGAATCCGCGGAATATTTACCCGCTCCGCTATAGATAAAGACAGCATAAATAATCATATAACAAAATGCCAATTCACGTTCGCCGAAGGGGTCAGCACCATGAAAAATAAAAAATGCTACAGCCATAGTGATAAAAAGCGGTAAAGCAGCCAGTCTTGTTCCCAATCCCAGAATAAGCAATGCCGAACAGACTAATTCAGCAAAGACAGCCAAGTAAAGCGATACTTCGGGACCCAATTCCGCGAAATTATAAAATTTTATTGGGTCTTGAAATAATTTGTTGAATTTACCCAAGCCATGACCTAAAAGCATACTAAAACCAAAGGTCAGCCGCATTACTAAGAGTAAACTGTCAAATGACAATGGCGTCGGTGAAAATACTTTTTTCATAAGTGTTTTTTAATATATGGCACAAATATTATTTTAATTGGTATTGTTTTGTTCTTGTAATGTTTGTATAGTTCCTTGAATTTGATATAATTTTCGTGCAATTGCGGATTGTGATTCTACCATTGCATTATATCGAGCCGATTCTTCCACTATTTCTGCCAAATAGCGAGTTCTGTCGGGCGGAATAATATACATTTTTTTGCTTTGTTCTGTTGGTGGCATTATGCGTGATTGCCATTTATCCGTTAATAAGCCATTTATTCTTTCTATGAGCGCAAGATACAGAGCATTCACCCCCGGATCATTAAATTGAGAAGCGATTGTACCGAAGACGGGCATATTTTCGGGTTTTTCATTCCATGCATTATGGGAGCGTTGATATTGCTTGCGTACATCACGCAGTGCATCGAGTGCGCCCCGTTTATCGAATTTATTAATTGCAACAACATCAGCATAATCAATCATATCAATTTTTTCTAATTGGCTTGCTGCTCCGTATTCCGGTGTCATTGCATACAATGCAATATCAGCTACGGATGTTATTTCCGAATCACTTTGTCCAATTCCCGCTGTTTCGACAATAATACAATCAAAACCTGCATTTTTCAGAATATTGATTGCACTTTTTACATTACTGTTAAGGGCAATATTGGCTTGGCGCGTAGCAAATGAGCGCATATAAACCCTTGAGTTACTC
>JAFLBY010000169.1 GCA_017302855.1 Candidatus Kapaibacterium sp. | reverse complement strand
AGCCAAGCAATAGATTTTGATTTTCCCGAACCTGCTGAATGTTGGATTAAATACTTCTGCCCGATGCCGTGTTCTTTGGCGTGTGCCAAAATTTGTTTTACCGATGTGAGTTGATGATAACGGGGAAAAATCATTTTCTTTTTCTTCTTGCCCGTGTCTTCATCTGTTTCTTCTATTACAGAAGCGAACTTATCAATGATGTTTGCCAGTGAAGACTTGCTCAATACTTCTTCCCACAAATAATGTGTTTTAAGTCCATTTGGGTTTATGGGATTTCCTGCACCAAATGGTGGTGTGGCTTTGCCATCGTTCAGACCTTTGTTGAAAGGAATAAAGGATGATGCTTTGCCTTTGAGTTCTGAACACATAAAAACCTGTTCGGTATCGGCTGCAAAGTGAACCATACAACGTGCAAAAGAAAATAGTTTCTCTTTTGGGTCACGGTCGCTTTGGTATTGGCGAATGCCATTTTGTACATACTGACCGCTTAATGGATTTTTTAACTCACAAGTAATTACGGGAATGCCGTTAACAAAAATGGTTAAGTCCAAGCGATTTTCGTGGCTTAGGCTGTATTTCAATTCCTGTGTTACTGAAAATACATTAGCTTCATAACGGGCTGCATCTTTTATATTGTAACTTGAGTAGGGCTTCCGATAAAATAAGTCTATGGTTTTGTCAAAATGTTTTACCCCTTTGCGCAGCACTTCTATAATGCCCAATTCTTTTATTTTTTCATCTAAGCGAACCAAAAAACCACGTTCACCTTTTTTCTGAATCATCTCGTAGGCATCTTTTTGGGTTGCCTCTATAAATGCCAAAACCTGCTTGGTATTGATGCAAAATTCGCGGTCAAATTCATTGGGTGTGGTTTCTACAAAATGGTGTTCTGTTACCAAATAATTGGTAATGAACTTCTGAAAACCTTTTTCTGATGTATCGGTAAATTGCATATTAGCTATTTTTTAGGTGTTGTGTCAAAAGGTTTTGTAATTCTTCTTTGCTGGGTAATACGGTTTGATAACGGCTTGCAAAAATCTGCTGATTATCTTCCGGCAAAGTGATTTCGACCAAGGTTTCACTCTTGTCTTGACACAGCACGATGCCAATTGTTTGGTTTTCGTCTTCCAATTTTACAAAACGGTCATAGTAATTGACATACATTTGCATTTGTCCTAAGTCCTCATGTTTTAGGTCACCTATCTTTAAATCAATAAGAACAAAACAACGCAATAGCCGATTGTAAAATACCAAATCAATATAAAAGTGTCTCTCGTCAAAACTGATTCGTTTTTGGCGAGCCACAAAGGTAAAACCTTTGCCTAATTCTAATAAAAAATGCTCCAATTTGTCAATCAAGGCATTTTCTAAGTCGTTTTCTGAATAGCGATAATGCTCTTTGAGATTCAGAAATTCTAAAATATAAGGGTCTTTGACAGCATCTTGCGCCGATTCCAACACTTGTCCTTCTTGCCCCAATTTTTTGATGCCTTCTTTGTCAGTACTCAATGCCAAACGTAAATACAGCGCACTGTCAAATTGCCTTTTGAGTTCCCGCAGACTCCAATTGTTTTGCGTGGCTTCTATTTCATAAAAAGCTCGTTCTTCTTTGTTTTCAATGCGTAGCAGCATTTGATAATGCGACCAACTTAATTGAAATTGAGGGCTTTCAGATTTCCGAGACACTGTTTCGGAAATTGGATATGCCAAATAAAAACGCCGCATATTTTCGAGATTATCCACCGAAAAACCTTTGCCAAACTCCGCTTGCAATGCCTGCGAAAGATTTTTGATAACGCCTTTGCCATAAGCGGCTTTGGCTTCTCCCTGTTGCTCCTCTTCCACAATTCGTTTACCTATGAGCCAATAGGCTTTCACCATCGCCGTATTGATACTACGGTAGGCGGTTTGCTGTGCCTGCCTGAGTATGTACTGTATGTCGTTGATTATCTGCATATATATTGTCTTAATTAGGATTTTTAGGATTTGATGATTTTAGGATTATTGTTGTCAAAATTCTATACTTCTAGCATTATTGTTGTCAAAATTCTATACTTCTAGCATTATTGTTGTCATGATTCTATACTTTTAGGATTATTGTTGTCAAAATTCTATACTTCTAGCATTATTGTTGTCATGATTCTATACTTCTAGCATTATTGTTGTCATGATTCTATACTTCTAGCATTATTGTTGTCATGATTCTATACTTCTAGCATTATTGTTGTCATGATTCTATACTTCTAGCATTATTGTTGATGTAGTCTTTATTATCGGGGTGATTTACATTATAAACCCTCTTAAATTCTAAACTTTTTGCTCCAAAATTGATTAATAAGCCAATAGGCAAATTGTAGGCTTGACAATAATTCATCGCTTGTGCCAAATGCACGTCTTCTAACTTAATAAGTGCTTTCAGTTCAAGCATTATATTTTCCTCTACAAAAAAATCAACTCGCCTTGTGCCAATATCTATTCCATCATAAAAGATAGTCATCTCCATTTCACGCTGAAAACCCAAGCCTTGCTTTTGCATTTCAATAGCCAAAGCTCGTTGATAAATAACTTCTTGGAAGCCATTGCCTAATGTGCTATGGACTTTCATGGCGCAACCAATAATTTTATGTGTAATTTCTTCGTATTTCATAATCCTTTTAATTTTTAATTGTCTGAATTAGAATTTGTTGGATGAAAGGATTTTTGGATTACAAGATACAAAAGAATCCTATAATCTTAAAATCCTAAAAATCATAATTCAGACACTTTTCGTTTGCCCGTTACCAAATCCGTTATCAATGCCTCTCGGTATTCTATGATGGCAGAGATTTCTTTTTGGGCTTTGGAAATGGCAGTATTGATTTTTGCTCTTTCAATATCCAAGTATTTGCAAATTTCCTTTTGTTCATTAATTGGTGGTAATGGGATACGGTATTTTTCAACATTTTTAACATTCAAATTACCTTGACCACCTGCTTCAATAGTTCCCTCACTATTTAGTTGAATACAATATTGAGTTTTGAAAAAATAAACAACGTAATCACTTAAAATTTCTTTTGTAGTTCTTATATGCGTTAAGCTAACATAGACTGAAAATTCTAAATCGGTATCAACAACACAAGCATCACCGATTCCTGCACCAACTCTTGTGACTAATACATCTCCTCTCTTTGGCTTCTTGTTTTGAGTGAGCTTCTTATGCAGTGATGAGCTTATATAATTAAACTTATTGAAGTCCATTTTAAATGGTCTGCAATTTTGAGCTGATAAAAAGGCAACTCCTTTTTCCTCATCTACATATTCAGGAGTTGAAGCATAGCCACAACTCAATATGCTTGTCAACCACTTGAATTTCTTTATTTCCCAATGAATAGGAATTTTGGGAATATTAGCAATTGTCGTAGTCTTAAATTCTGAATATTGATTTAAGCCAACTATTAACGCTTCATTTATTTTATATAATAATTGCTCCTCCAACAACTCTATCAACCTTTCCTTATTCCGAATAAACTTGTCTATTTCGTTATTCTTTTTGTCTAAATAGGCGGCAATGCTGTTTTGAACTTCTAATGGAGGAACAATGCTATACATTCGTTTGAAGTGAACGTAATACAAACGCAAACGAGCATCTACAATTCCATAAGAAAAGCGTCTTGAATAATTTTTGTAAAATTCAGTTCGCATTTGATAATGAAAATACTTTGGGTTGATTTTCATTTTCGCTTTTAGAACCGTGTAGGCAGGACTTACAATTCCTCTAAAAGCGCTATGACCAACTGCACCGTCCCACATTAGCATAGTATTGTAAGCCAAATCTCCCTCTTTAACTAAAAGGTATTGTGATTTATCATCGCTTGTTCTGTCTTTTCTATTCTCGTAGTCCGAACTTTTTACAATCCCCCGAATTGCCGAAATAGAAAGAGTTTCTTCATTTTCTGTTCCTCTTTCTTTTCTTTCTTGAAAAATGGCAATATTGGGCAGTAGTAGCCAGCCATCGGGCAATTGCGAAGCGTAGTCGTAAGCAACGGGATAATATTTTTGATATGGTTGTAATTTAGCCATTATTATTTTTCTTTTTAGTTTCTTTCAATACTTTTTTGTTTTCGCTTTCGAGTTTGCGTTGTACTTTTTTCACATCTTCGGCAGCGGGCAGGTTTTCGGGTTGGATGCCTCGTTGGAGCAGCATATTTCGTACCGCTTGATTGTTATGAATATGTTCTTGTTCGATAGGGTTTTGTCCTTTCAGGTTGTTATTTTGCACATTCAGTCCGGTCATTTCGGCGGCGAGAGTTTTGGCAGTAATGCTGATAGTAGGCAAAAAATCGGCAACGGGTCGGCTATCAGGCACGCCCATTTTCTTTTTCAGTTGTTGAGTATTGAGCTTGAAGAGTGCTTGGTCGCCTTTGGAACGAATAATGGCAAATCCTTGCCCGTCCACGTCTCTTTCGTAGAGTATGCCGGACAGTTGATTTTCCGTTTGGCTGAGTTTTTCACGTGCTTTTAGTCGTTCATAGTCAAGCAGACGTTGTTCAATAAGTTCTGCTCTACGGGTTTGTATAGCAAAATAATTTTGAGCGAAAGCAATTTCAGCTTTTCGGCTATCGCCATTTTGTGCCACCAAATAGCAGGCGTATCGTGTAAGTAGAATGTCATCTATCTCTTTTTCCGCTCCGGAGCCAATGGCGACCATCTTCCTGACCTCAGGAAAATGGTATGCAATTTCTTCGCCTGCATTTTGGCAAGCATCTTGTGCTTTTTGGATTACTTTTTGGAAATTTTCCCATTTGGCATAGCCCAAGAGCTTTTGCAAATCGCGTGCACTCCAACATTCTACGCCTTCCACCTCGTTAGCGACGGCTTCGAACGTTTCAACAAGTTGTTTGATTTCTTCTATTTTCATTGTCTATATATTTAGTCGTTTACAATGTCGTTCAAGATACCTTCGGTTTCTTTTTCCAGTTCAATAATCTCTGCTGTAATTTCTTCAATGCTGCGTGGTGGCACATAGTTGTAGAAATAACGTGTAAACGAAATTTCATAGCCTTTTACGGTTTTGCTTTCGTCAATCCAAGCGTCGGGTATATGCTGCAATACTTCCCGCTCAAAGTATTCGTGTATGTCTTGGTCAAGTGGCACATTTTCGGTGTCACGCAAATCGCTGTCGGCTTCGTAAATTATTGTTCCGTCTTTCTCCGTTTTCTTAATCACCTTTTCTGCATCTTCATTTTTCCATGTGATGGCATCTGTAATGCTTTTTAAACCTTTGGCATCAATATCCAATTTTAATTTCTTAACAGTTTTATTGAGCAAAGACACAAATTTGTTGAAATCGTCAAACTGTTTGTTGCCCAATTTATCGGCAATCTTTTGAGCTGTTTGCATCAAATCCAGTTGGCTTTTCCAATACTCGGCACTCAGCAGTTTAGTTTTATCGGCAGGTTTTAGTTTTACTTCGTTCTTGTTCAGATGGGCTTCAATTTTGTCTTTGTATTTCTTTATGCCTGCCTGTCCGTCAGGCAGGTCTTTATACAAATCATCGCCAAAATGGGTGTAAGCCCATTCCATTTCTTCGGCTATGTTTTTGTCAAAACGTAAGGTGGCTATGGCTTCGGGTGTAAACTGAGCCGAAAGGCGTAAAGGTCTTTCAACGGTTATTTTATTGTAGCCGAAATATTCGTTGGGATAGATTTTTGAAATGTCGCTTTCCACAAAGTCCATATACAAATTGGTAATGGTTTCAATGTGGGCAGGTTTCATTTCGCAATTCTTTTGCCCTAAGTTCTTTCGCAGTTTCTCATATAATTCCATTGCATTGATTAATTGAACTTTGCCTTTGCGTTTCGGGTGTTTTTTGTTGCTTACAATCCAGATGTAAGTGGGTATGCCCGTGTTGTAAAAAATGTTTTTCGGTAAAGCGATGATACATTCTAACCAATCATTTTCAATAATGTATTTGCGTATTTCGCTTTCGCCACCACCGGCATCGCCGGTAAACAAAGCAGAACCATTGTGAACAGTAGCAATGCGGCTGCCAAGTTCGGTATTGTGTTTCATCTTGCTCACCATATTCATCAAGAACAGTAACTGTCCATCAGAAATGGAAGGCAAACCAATTTCAAAACGCTTGTCTTTGATATTTTCTTTTCCTTTCTTCCCTCTGTCATCTACAATAGCATCTTCATCTATTTTCCAAGTTTTACCATAAGGTGGATTGGAAAGCATAAAGTCGAAATGCAAATGCGGAAACCCATCTTTTGAAAGGGTAGAGCCATAGGCAATGTTCTCCGATTTCTCACCTTTAATCAACATATCACTTGTGCAAATGGCGTAGGTTTCAGGATTTACTTCCTGCCCATACAGCATAAAGTCGGCTTTGTTGTTGGTTACTTCCATCGCAAAATGTTCTGCTTCGGTAAGCATACCGCCACTGCCACAGGCAGGGTCATAAATGAGATAAGTTCCCTTTTTGATTTTGTCTTTGACAGGCGTAAACAAAATATGAGTCATTAACTTAATGATTTCACGGGGCGTAAAGTGTTCACCCGCTTCTTCATTGTTTTCTTCATTAAACTTGCGAATCAGTTCTTCAAACACATAACCCATTCCCAAATTGGTCAGCGGTGGCAAGGTTTCGCCTTTGCTGTTTTTGGCTTCGTTAGGACTTAGGTTTATTTCCTTATTGCAAAGTTTTTCAATGAGCAGATAGGTAACACCGGCTTCTTTCATTGTTTCCAACTGATTACGCAGCTTAAACTTGCTGATAATTTCCTGCACATTCGGGCTGTAACCGTCTAAATATGCTTCCAGATTGGTGTCTATGTTGTCGGCATCATTCATCAGGGTTTCAAAAGTGAATTTTGAAATATTCCAAAACGGATAACCCGATTGGTTTTCCAATGCTTTTTTATCATTAATCTTCTGTTTAATCAGAAAAGCATTTGCTTCTAAAACTTTCTCCTTTGTTGGCACAAGCAAAGCATCCAAACGCCTCAATACAGTGAATGGAAGAATAATGTCCCTGTACTTACCTCTTACGAAAACATCACGCAATACATCGTCGGCAATGCTCCAGATAAAACTTACTATTTGATTATGTACTTTTTGATTCATTGAATTGTTGAGTTATATGTTACAGATTTTGGAACGATTATTATCATCAATACCGAGCAAAAACAACGCATTACATTGCAATCGGACGGCTTGCGTTTCGGCGAATGTACAATGGGTATGAATATCTCTTCACTTTTTTATTCATTCCGGCATTGACCCAAGACCACGCTTTATTCGCTCAAAATTACGAAACTTTGGCTATATGGAAAGAATCACTCTATCATCACATTCTCCGCAAAGGCAGAATAGATAATGATAATCTA
>JAFLBY010000168.1 GCA_017302855.1 Candidatus Kapaibacterium sp. | reverse complement strand
TACTTTTCAATAATGATGGATTGGACATTTCTTTTCAATCAGATAATGAGTTTACATGTTTAATCTTAAGTGGTGAACCTATCAATGAGAATTTAATGCCTTACGGACCATTTCTGATGAACACAAAAGAAGAGATTGTACAGGCATTTGATGATTTACGAAGCGGTAAATTTGGACAATTATCCTAAAAAAAAGGCGGTATATTTACCGCCTTTTTTTTGAAAATATTAGAAAAAATATAATTACATTTTTGATAATTCTGCTAATTTCATTGAATTTGCAATTGATTTCACAAAGTCTGTGTTGGTCTGATTACTTGCTTTAATTTCGATAAAAAATCGAGAACCTACGCCAAGTGATAACGTAGCATACTTTGAGATTTTTTCATAGCGTTCCCAACCACCGCTTAACTCATGATTGAGTTTATATCCTTTAGCTGTTTCATTGTCATTATCAAATTCCATCCCCATTGCCCAAACAGCAACGGCACCTTGATAAATTGCATACGCTTGATTATAATCTGTCATTGTTATGGTAATCTCATCATTGCCTTTTGTAAAACGGATACGAGCTTGAGAATAAGATGCGCCCGGCATATTCATACTTTCACCTGTTGGAGCTTCGGCTGTGTATCCGGCAGGTGCTGTGGGTAAATATTCCTGTAGTTTTTTATACGGCATTGCCAATGTGTCACCACGTTGTTTCCGTTCTTCAATTCGTTTTTGTGCCAAATCATTGTTAGTACTTACTTGATTCGCAACTTCATCCGCATTTTGTACGGCTTTCATTGCATTTTCTAATTGCTCTACTTTCTCACTTGCCCCACAACCGGCAAAAAGAAATGTAGCAACACAAACACTGAGTAAAATTTTGTTTTTCATAAAACACTCACAAAAAAATAAAAAAATTAGTCTATATCTTCTGCACGCATTGCAGAAAATGTACCATTAGTAACAACTTTCATTTCACCTTTGAATGTCATAAATTTACCGGAGAACGTACCTTCTATTTTTTCACCGACAGCTCCGAATTTAGTGATAGTCACACTTCCTTCACCTGCAATAGAAGCCGACATATCGGACGAAGAATTACCCAACGAAATCTGTGCCCATCTCTTTTCTGTATTGCCATCTTCCAGAAAAGGGAAAGAGCCGGTTGTACCTCCAAAAACATTTACAGATAAACTTTTTGCACCATCAGAGAATACACAAGTAACAGCATTTTCAGACTTTATATAATAACCACGCGCCATTGAACTTGCTCCAATAGGAATTGAAAATGCGGAAGAGCCATCAATTGTCGCAGATGCATGGGTTGTAGCGGGATTATTATTGTTATTGTTATTGTTGTTGTTGGTACTTGTAGGTGCTTCGTCTTTGCTGCAACCGACAAAGCCTAATGCCGAGAACACAACACACAGCACACAAACTACATTTTTCATAGGAAACTCCTCTTTTCTGATGAATGAATTTACCAAATTAGTAAAAAAAAAACGAATAGAAACCATTGACATACGTTATCTGTTCAAAAAACATCGTGACATCGGCTTAACAGAACAATGAGAGTTACTACTTTACGCATTCATTCTTTACGAAATCATAATGATACTGAAACCGACTTCTCGCCGGAAATGAATATCATTCTTGGACATAATGGTGCCGGCAAGACCACTATTTTAGAAGCAATTTCAATAGCATCGCTGTCGAAAAGTTTTCTTCCTACACCTGACAGTTTACTTATCAACAGTGCACAGTCGAAGTATTCAGTGCATGCCAAAGCTCAAACTGATTTACAAGTTCCATATGCGGTAACTGTGTCATTCAGCGCAGGTGGACGTAAACATATTTCATCCTCTATTGGTGATTCTCTGTCACCGAAAGATATTATCGGCGAAATGCCTGTTGTTGTGTTGTCGCCTGATTTTAAAGCCATCACCTTCGGCGCACCCGATGACAGACGCAGATTTATTGATGCACTGCTCTCGCAATGCAGCAAACGTTATGTTGAAGAGGCAATTGCTCTCAAAAGAATAATTAAACAAAGAAATGACTTATTGACTTCTGTTAAAAAAACAGGATTTTTAGACACAGCGATGCTTGATCTTTGGACTGACAGTTTCATAGCGTCGGCAGCTGAAATAACCGCAAGACGTTTTGTTTTTATCGAAGAATTTATGCCTTATTTTACTGAATCGTACTCAAGAGTGTCTAATGGAAAAGAGATGGTTTCATTACAGTATCAGGCTAAAACATTACCTAAGGTGACAATCAATTCTTCCACAAAAAAAAATGAGCTATTACATCTATTTAACGACATTGCTAAAAAATGTCGCAATGAAGAAATTCGGCGTGGTACTACTTTGTTCGGTCCACAAAAAGATGATTTATATATTGGCATACACAATGGTGAAGCTAGAGATTATGCATCGCAGGGACAACATAAATCACTTTTAATTGCATTGAAATATGCAGAGTTCCAATATCTTTACGCTCAAAAACAAGAAAAACCCATTTTATTATATGATGATATTTTTAGTGAACTTGATGCAACAAGAACGCGAAATGTATTGCAAACAGTTCTAGAGACAGGAGCACAAGTTTTTATTACTGCAACAGAGGCACATCAGGGTATGAAGGGTTTGACTGAGTCTATTGATAAAAAAACCTTAATTGTAGAAAATGGATGTATAAAGAATGATTAAGCATAATCACATGAATTGTGTGCTTTTTTTGATTAACGAATAATGATAATTTTAACGCAACTAATATTTTCAACAAATACACTCATTACTTCATGTCATTGCAATTCAAACTCATGATATTCGCTGTGATTATTCTCCTAAGCCTTGGCTTTGGTATCTACTACATAGTGCATCATTATTTAGCGTACTCAGCCATTTGCCCGAGACGTGTAGATCGCAATAATGAAGTACTGCGATTTCCTTCATTTCCTCCGACAATATCATATCGTAATCAGTTTACTGTGGTCACACGTGATTCCATACGTTTATCGTGTGAGTATTACTCTGTTGAACAGCGAATTCCCAAGGCAACAATCATCCTTGTTCACGGTATTTCGAGCTGCAAGGAGCATATGTATGGCATAGCAGAATGGTTGCTCTCGGACTATGACATTATCGTGTACGACCAAAGAGCACATGGACAAAGTGAAGGAAAATTCTGTACGTTCGGAGCAAAAGAAAAACTGGACATTTCTGATATTATCAACAAAGTAGAAAGTGACTCAATGCTGAGAAGTTCACGTCTTGGTATTATGGGCTTTTCCTTAGGTGCTGCTGTCGCTATGCAGGCAATGGCTCAAGAGTCTCGAATACAATGCGGGATTTTTGAAGGAGGGTTTGCATCGTTTCGAGAAACCTATCATGATTATGGGGAAAGAATGATTCAGCTACGTATTCCATCGTTTACGGATTATGTCCTTACTCAATCGGAAAGATTAGCTCAGTTTTCTGTTGATACGGTATGCCCTGAAAAGTCCGTCGCATCAATTCATGCACCTGTGCTTTTTATTCACGGTGAAGACGATAAACATATCCCCGTTCAGTACGCAAAGAGAAACTATGCCGCCTGTGGTTCGTCGAAGAAAAAACTCCATATTGTCAAAGATGCTCAACATCATGATTTGGGTGACAAAGGCGGCACTGCCTATCGAGATATTGTACTCTCATTTCTCCATGAGGTATTCGAGGGTAATCAACCAAAAACAAAAAACACCGAGTGAAATTACTCGGCTTTTTTCTGTAATGTAGGCGGGATTCGAACAAGTATGGGGTCGTTGAGCGCAACGGATTTTGAGTCCAACGCGCCTGCCGGTTCCCCCACTTGTGCATCGGCAATTACTCACAAAAGAATAAAAAAACAAAGAAATGACTAATTGACTTCTGCTACAAAACATAACTTTAAGACACGGTGATGCTTGATCTTTGGGCTGATAGTTTCATAGCTACGGCAGCTGAAATAACCGCAAGACGTTTTGTATGTACAACTCGAGACGATGCATCTCAAAGACAACATACACTGACAAATCGCTTACATTGAGAACATCAATGATTTCAATGGTGATTGTTCAAATGGCAGTAAAAAAAATAGCAAGAATCGGTTTTTGTGCAAAAACTTTGCTCCACAATCATAAAATGTGGTAATTTTCGCTTTAACAATGTACAAATTGACATAGAGTAAGTGACGGACACAAGAATATGAAGATGAAAAAATACCTTGCCCCAAGTATGAAAGATGGGCTTGAATTGATGCGCAAGGAACTCGGAGACGATGCAATTATTCTCTCGACTCGTACAGTAAAGAGTTCCGAAGGCGACATAGTGGAAATCGTTGCAACAAACGAGGAACCATCCGCTTATTCTTTACCCGAACGACTTGAGTCGCAGGGAGGCGTTCCCGAAAAAGAAGAAACAGCCCCGACGCGAAAACGTAATTCATCCACAAAACGCAATGAATTGAAAAAACGTGAATTACAACAAGTAACGCAATCCACCGATGTTGGTGATACGGTCAATCTTGTACAATTGCGTCGTGAGATTGCCGAAATGCGTTCAACATTGGATGGATTAAGAGATGCCATACGTTATCGGCATAGTGCCACGCTTGGCAAACTCTATAATGATTTATACAAAAAACTTAGAAATGCCGAATTAAGTGAAGATGAATCATTACGTTATATTGGATTGCTTGCTGCTCGCGGTCCATTTCCTTCCATTGAAGAAGCACTACGAACCTTACGTATGCTTGTAACCGAACATTTACGTGTTATACCACCTCTGGAACCGAAATCACTTTGTACTACTGCCTTATTTGTCGGAACTACCGGTTCCGGAAAAACAATTACAATTGCAAAATTAGCGGCTGTATGTAAATTGCTTTTCAAAGCAAATGTCTTAATTATATCATCAGACACATATAAAGTTGGTGGCACCGATCAATTACAGACTTTTGCTTCTATTGCCGGTATTCCATTTGAAGTCGCCTACAATTCACAAGAGCTACGACAAATTGTAAAACAAGAAAAATCAAAACGCGATATTATTCTGATTGATACCGTAGGACGCAGCCAAAGAGATAAAAAAATGCTGTTAGAATTATCAGCGTATCGAGAAGCTGCTCTGCCGGATATTACCTATTTAGTCCAAAGTGCAACAGTCAATGAGCACACTTTTTTAGATGTGATGGATAAATTTTCAATCCTTTCACCCGACGCACTCATTTTAACAAAAATTGACGAAGCGGTATCGCTCGGTGCATTAATAGGTATATTGCGAAAACAAACTTTACCATTGGCATACTTCACTACCGGTCAAAGCATACCCGATGATATAGAACCTGCTGATGTAGAAAGAATCGGCACACATATTATACCTGAATTATAATACAAAGTAAGTGATTGATGAGAATTTGATGTTTGATTTTATTGATACACAAAAGTTTACAGTATTTATGACTGTGTACTTCGTTTATTGTCTGTGGATTTAAACATTAACGTTTCGTGTATTTATTTCTGAAACACTTGGTTTATTTCTTTTGATGTAAGGATTTTCCAATTGCCGGCTTCGATTCCATGAAGAGCATAATTGCCAATAGCTATGCGCAATAAGCGTAAGGTAGGATGACCCACGGCTGCTGTCATCTTACGCACTTGCCTATTTTTACCTTCTATGAGCGTAAGTGCAATCCAACAGTCAGGAATATTTTTTCGGATACGAATGGGAGGAATACGCGGCGGGATTTGTGGCTGCGGACTAAGGATAGTTGCTTCACAAGGTAGTGTTTTATAATTTTCTATAATAATCCCCTTTTCAAGTTTTGCAAGAGATTCATTAGTAGGAATATTTTCGACTTGCGCCCAATATGTTCGCCGATGCTGAAAAGACGGGTGCAACAATCTGTCTATATATTTTTTCTCATTCGTTAATAATAATAATCCCTCCGAATCTGCATCCAAACGACCAATAGGATAGACATCGGAGGGAAATTTAAATTCTCTAAGAGTTCGGTGATTCGAACCATCATCTGTAAATTGAGACAAACAAGAATATGGTTTATGAAATGCAATAATCATTCATTATCTCTACTATGAATTTATCGTAGTAAAATCCCTATAAACGAATAGAACAAACCCAATACACATAATATAATTGTTGTAACGATAGTAGCCAAAATGTAACCCCATTGTTTGTGCATACGTGAAGCACCGGCAACAGCTACGCCAACTGCTATAAAATATAATAGAAAAAAAACAGAAATTTTTGATAAATATGAAAACCATAAGGGATGTTTTTCGGGATCAACAACGAATGAGAAAGTAAGTCCGTACATGGTTGTGTCTGTAAGAAATTGAATCGTTGTTGACACTAACATACCCAAACCTGATATTATTGCACCAAAAGCCGTTAGCGCCATAATATTCGAATATGGACTTGGTTGTTCAACAAATAAACGAGCAGCGAAAAAGAACAATGCACCAATAACAAATATTTTAAGAAGATTAAAAATCAAATAATAATTGATGATTGGTAAAAGTTCAAATTCAGACTCGAATTGCTTTTTTATTTCTTCAATTTCTTTTTCATTAAAAATTCTGGTTTTTTCTAGTTTTTTTACGATATGATTACTGAGAGTTGCCATTTCTGATTTCACCCCATCACTTTTCGATACCAGATACATACCGGTTGTCATACAAAAGGTTTCCAGTAACACAGCTATGGCAACTATTTGAAACCATCGTGGAATAATTTTTCTGCCTAACTCATACGGCTGCATAATTATTTCCAAAAAACCCATGATTGGATGTGCTTTTTCTGTTAACTCTTGATTTTCAATCAATTCTTCATTCATCATTGTTTCTCCCTAAAAAAGTTGCCGACAAAACGACATCACTCAAGCATAGTTTCGGTTATTGTTTCGTAAGAATATCATAAGCCAATTGATACTTCTCTCTGATTTTGACACAAATTGCTTCCGGCAATGCAGGCGGAGGCGGATTTTTGTCCCATACAGTTGTTTCCAGATAATCGCGCAGCACTTGTTTATCAAAATTTACCTGTGTTTTTCCTTCTTGATATTCTGAACGAAGCCAGTAACGGGATGAATCCGGCGTAAGTGCTTCATCAATAAGAATAATTCTGCCATCGGGCATAGTACCAAATTCAAATTTTGTATCCGCAAGTATAATACCGCACTCAGCCGCATACTCAGAGGCATACGAGTAAAGTTTGAATGAAAGATTGCGTAATGTTTCGGCTATATCATGCCCCACTGTTGCCGCTGCTTCTTCGAAAGTTATATTTTCATCATGTCCTGTCTCTGCTTTATGTGCCGGTGTAAAAAGCAGATTTGGCAATTG
>JAFLBY010000167.1 GCA_017302855.1 Candidatus Kapaibacterium sp. | reverse complement strand
GGAGCCGCCACAGGCGCAGGGGTCGGAGCTGCCACAGGAGCAGCCGTTACTACCGGAGCAGGAGCAGCTGTGACTACCGGAGCGGGCGCAGCCGCCGCCGGAGCAGGAGCAGAAATAGTAGCTGCACTTGCATCGGTTTCAATCACAGCAATGACTTTGCCCACTTCGACCGTATCATCAACATTAGCAAGAATACTCACCAAAATACCGCCATTGGGAGCCGGTACTTCTGTGTCAACTTTATCTGTTGAAATCTCTAATAATACTTCGTCGCGGTCAATCTTGTCGCCGACATTTTTGACCCATTTCAAGATTTTTCCTTCTTGAATGGATTCGCCCATCTTCGGCATTACGACATCAATTCTCATTAAATAACTCCTCTATTGAGTATAAAAAATTCGTGTGGAATGAAAAAAAATTCCTCTAAATTACCCAAAAATGAAGGATTGACCAACCAAAGCGGGTATTTATATGCTTTATTGCCTATGAACGGCTGTGCTGTTATTTGTCTGTTTTCGGGAAAATCAAGTGAATAAAACCACTTATTTTCTTAGCGTGATGATGGAATCTTGGGTATTGCCTATTGCACCTTTTACCCCGTCACTGACCAAAAAGTCATGGGGAAATCCGGGCTCGATAGCACTGATGCTATTCAATCGTTCGATATGCTCTGATGATAAAGTCAGAGAGAGCACTCCGAGGGTATCTCGCATTTGCTCAGCCCTCCGTGCTCCAATAATCGGTACAACCGATTGCTGTTTTTGACGAGTCCATGCAATGGCAATTTGAGCAGGTGCCACACCAATTTCATCAGCGATAGAAACAACTTCCTGCGCTATTGCGGTGCTGCGATCATTGCGGCGCAAACTTTGTTCGGGAACGCGTCCTTGCTCGCCGCGTAAATATTTACCCGTAAGAGCTCCGCCACCAAGTGCGCCCCACGGTGTGACTGTCATTTCGAAAGCTTTTGCCATTGGTAAAAGATCACGCTCAGGCGTTCTTTGTAAAAGGGAATATTCGACTTGCAAGCCCGTAAAGGCTGCCCATCCGCGCAATTCTGCAAGAGTATTGGCTTGGGAAACTATCCATGCAGGAGTGTCGGAAATACCGATATAATGAACCATTCCTCGTGAGATAAGATCATCAAGTCCACGCAGTACTTCTTCAACGGGCGTGGTAAAATCCCACATGTGTAACCAGAGTAAGTCAATATGATCCGTTTGCAGACGCTTGAGCGATTCACGCACCGAGCGCATAAGATTTTTGCGATGATTGCCCGAGAAGTTGGGGTCATTCATTCTGTCTTGCAATGTGTATTTTGTGGCAATAACAAAATGGTCGCGGTCCGAAGCGGTAAATTCTCCGAGCCAACGTTCGCTCGTTCCTTCGGTATAACGATTGGCGGTATCTATAAAATTTCCGCCTGCTTCCGTATAAGCATCAAAAACTTCTTTACTTGTAGCATAGTCTGCGCCCAGTGCCCATTCCGTGCCAAAAGTCATCGTGCCGAGGCATAATTCCAAAACACGTAAACCCGATTTGCCGAATAATGTATAACGCATAGTGATAGACTAAAATGTGATATAAAAAAAAGTAAACGGATGGAGATGTGTTCTATTGATACATTTACAGACCTATATCTATTTGAAGATGAAGGCGGCTTTGTCCATAGTCCTCCACGATATTTTCACCTTCGGATACTGTGGCAATTGTATTACGAATGTCTGATACATAACGCAATGTGAATGTCAATGAAGGAGGCACTATACATTGAGCCATTGCCATATAACGCATACCTTGACCATAAAGCACCGAAGAGGTGAGAATACCTTGCACATTGGGTTCCATTGCCCATATTGCGGACGAATAGCTGTCGGTGGAAAAATAGGTCATGCGTCCAGTGCAGCGTAACCATTGAAAAGGACTGTATCGCAATTCCAAAAAACTTAATAGTCCATATTCATGGGCTTGTCTTTGTTCAAAATCTACGGATATGGCTTCGCAACGTACTCTGTACTGTATGGACTGTTGTTCTTTTCGTAATTCTGCTCGCATTGAAGTGACGGTACGTTGGAGATATGGTTGAGCCGATTGGCTGATATTATCTGTTTTGGTTTCCGAGCGCAAACGAAGTAAACCTGTGGTGCCCGATGAAAATTTCCATTGTAATTCTCCGAGCATATCTAATCCCTGTGTTGGAACTTTCATCCCATAACGTGGGCGCAAGGAACGATAGATGTCTGCATAGAAAGAAAGGCGATACGGTTGCTCATCCGGGTGCCATGACACAGCCGCATAGAGACCTTGCTCATTAGAGGGTGCAGAAAATTCACCGAAATGATAACCGAAAGGAGAGCGGAAATCTGCTGCGAAGGAACGCAATGCCAAACCCGCTTCATAGTTCGGTTGTCGTACCATCACTTGTGATTGCATACCCAATGCACCGTCTGCATCGCTGGAAATTTCTGTCGAAATGATTAATGATGTCATGGTATATTCACCAAAGAGTGTCCATAATGTGCCACTTTTCCCACGAAGTGCATCGCTGCTTTGTGATAGCAAAGGCAGGGAGTATTCAATGCCATAGCCCGCTGCACCTAAGGAATAATTTTGATAGGTAAGCATGCTAAGAGCACCAAGAGTTTTTTCATTGAATGTATGTTTTTTTGCTTGTTCATTTGCTGTACGAAATAAACCACTGTTCCATAAAGAAGAAATGCCTGCATTGGCTGAGTCATAAGTTCCGGAACGTGGTGTGGAAGAAAACCATGCCGCACAATTATACGCAAGCGCACTATCGGCAAAAGTGCCACTGTGGCGCAAAGCAATTCCGCGCAAAAAACCCGATTCATTAGCGGAACGATAGGGGGATAAACCAATATCCGAACGACGTAATGGTGCAAGGACTTCTGCTCCTTTTTTCAGACCGAATTGTCGCCACATAATATTCCCCAAGCCATATTGTGCGGTAAAATCTCCTATAATTATTTCGGTGTGAGCATTATGCCATTCTGCCGCACCGGAAATAAACTCCGTTAATGAAGATTCACCTCCGTCTTTTGAAAAAACAGCCCCGGCGGAATATTGGGACTGCTGCCAGAGAAAACGCTGATATATATCATCGCTGCTTCCTCTGAATTTTGCATTTTCTACGGCGGATAAAGGCGAAAAATCTTGCTGCAAACGTGCGCGATATGTGAATGCTTTGGGTTTTTTATAGAGAATAAACGGGTCGGCTGAAATTACCGTACATTGATATAAAATATAACGCTGATCGGGTGATAATTGTAAAGAATCGGCAAGCATGGATAATGATAATGTGTCATTACTTGACAGTAAAGAAAGAATTGTTTTTCCCATTGCCGGAGTAAATCCGGGTAAACGTGCTATTTCAGATACTGCTGCCGTCCGTAAACGTATGGGGGTGCGTGCATAATATTCATAAGCATCGAAATAGGGCGAATTTTCTGAAAATTGACCGCTGCTTTCCCATAATTCCTCCGAAATAATATCCTCTTGGGCAAAGCTATCAAGAGAAAGAGAAACAGTGATAACAATACATGCAGAAATCTGCATGAGCAATGGATGATATATATAAGTTGTCATAGGCATAAAGAAAACGGTATGCAAAAATAGCCGTTCTTTGTGGGATGACAGATGAAAATATTTTTTCTTAGGACCTTACTCTGGTTATGTATGAATTGTCACGACTTTGTATTATACTGACATAAGAGCGGTAATTGCAGATACATCAATAATATCTTGCACAGAACACCCGCGTGATAAATCACAATATGGTTTATGCAATCCTTGAATAAGCGGACCAATCGCTTGCGCACCGCCAAGCCGTTCACTCATTTTATAGGCAATATTACCGGCATCCAAATTAGGAAAAATAAAAATATTTGCTTCACCGGCAATAGGAGAATTCGGTGCTTTTCTTTGTGCTATGGCAGGAACAATCGCTGCATCAAATTGTAATTCACCGTCGGCAATAATATCGGGATGCATAGCCGAAAATATGCGATAAGCTTCTTGTACTTTTTCCACAGATTCATGCCGCGCACTACCGTATGTTGAAAATGATAAAAAAGCTACCCTTGATTGCATAGCGGTCACTTTATGAAAATTATCAACGGTGGAAAAGGCAATGTCCGCTAATTGTTCAGATGTGGGATACGGTACCACACCACAATCCGCATATCCATAGACTTTATCATCAAAAAGCATAAGGAACCAACTGCTTACGGTTTTGACACCTTGCGCCAATCCGACTGTGTGCAAGGCAGCACGCAAGACATCACCTGTGGAGGATAATGAACCTGCAACACATCCGTCGCAGTCACCGTTGTGTAATGCAATACCTGCCCAATATAATGGTTGTGCAATAAGCTCGTTTGCGGCTTGATATGATAAATTTTTTTTCTTACGTAATTCGAAAAGTATCTCTGTATAATGAGGGGTCAATTCTGATGTTGCCGGGTCAATAATCAATGGGCTATATTCCAAACACTGTGCATCAATAATCGAACAGATGTTTTGTTTATTTCCTATAAGCACCGGTGTAGCAAGACCCTGTTCTGTTATATGGTGTGCTGCCTGAATTGTACGTATATCTTCTGCATCGGGGAAATAGATTGTTCGTGATGCAGTGCGTGCTTTGGTATAAATATCTGAAAGGACTTGATGTTTCATACTTATTGTTTTGTAAAATGGAAAAGCCCGCAAGCATAATCTGAATTTGCAAGTGATTCTATGGAAGGATGTTCCACAAATTGATTATTATCATCAATGCCGGATAATTTTACCAAAGTGAGATCGGAAAAATATTCTAATATTTGGAAAGGTGAATGTATGCGATGAGCATTATAGCATAATCGAGGTTTACCGACAGGAAGAGCAAAATATAAATTGCCTCCTTTCGCAAGTACGCGTGCAAGTTCTTTGCATGCTTTGCGTGTACCATCCGGGTCAAGATCATCACCATATCGCCCTAAACCTATATGCTCCGCAACATGCAAACATGATAATGAAGGAATTGTATTATCATCGAAGGGCATAGCCAAAATACTCCCTGCACGTGAATCGAAATTAGGTAAATTTGCTTCAAGCGGACGTATATCAATAAAAGTGACTTTTGTGATTGTTGTAAGAAATCCTACATAATCAATACGAGAAGCCACATCCACATGCCACTCTGTACCTGATTGTACAATATTGCGTGCTGACCAAATATCTTGATAAAAATAATGCCGCAAAAACGGTGTTGTTGATAATTTATCATGCAATTGAGGGGCAATATCCATAATGCGTATTTTTTCGGCATTGCGCATTGTGGAATAGCGGAACCATTGAACAAAAAAACTGATATATGCCGGAAAAGCATGGAAAAATTTTATCGGGTCAAAAAATGGTAATATCCATCTATATAGAACCACTAAAAAATTCTTTACCGGATTTGAAAACTTAATCATGATTTTCTATCGCTTCTAATAATATTGATAAAACTTCTTGTACAGAGTATGGAGCAGATTGCCAATGTAATGTATGAATATGTTCTAATGCCGCTGCTTTGCAATGTCTTAGGGCATCGTCAACAAATAATGTTTCTTTCGGATTCCAACCACATTCATCAAGCACATAACGAAAACACGAAGATTCGGGTTTTCTATGACCAATATTGCAAGAAAAAAAACAATGGTGAAGTACAGAAAATATCGCCGGAAATTCATTGTGTATATGTTCTAAATGCAACTTGTTGATATTGCTGAGTATTGCTATATTATACCCTTTTTGTGTCAAGGTATTGAGCATAGGTTCGGTATAGTCATAAAAACCTTTTAACATCACATTCCATGCATGGTCGAACTGTGTATTCTCCACACTCCCTTCATAATGAAAAGCCGATGATATTTCTTGGCGAAATACATCCGTGGAAATGTTCCCCTTTTCATATTCTGCAATAACCGATAATTCTTTTTCTTGAGAAAATTCCATTGTTGCAGAAAATATGTCAGCTAATTTTTGAGCGGTTTCCCGATAATCTACCTTGTACAGCACACCACCCAAATCAAAGAGAATATTTTTTATCATTGGTCTGACATACGAATAATGGCTTGTACCAATTGTGAGGGAGTAATGGAAACGATGCCCGGTTCTTCGCATACCACACCCGCAGCATAATTTGCAATGGCGGCGGCTTCTTGTATGGAAGCACCACCTGTGACCATTGCTGTCAATGTAGCAATGACGGTATCGCCTGCGCCGGAGACATCAGCCACATGGCGCGCACGAGTAGCCACTGACGATACTCTCCCATTTTTCTCGAACAATCGCATTCCCGCTTCACCTAATGTGATGAGGACATTTTCGCATTGCAGTCGCAATAATAATTCTTTACCGGCTTTTTCTACGGCTTCGGCGGAATCTAAAGCAAATCCCAAAGCGTCTTGGGCTTCTTTTCTATTGGGCTTAAAACAATACACACCTTGATAATCGAAAAAAAATGATTTTTTGGGATCAACAAATACAGGAATTGAATGTTGTGATGCGTATTCATGCACACGGTGAATTAATTCTGGTGCAATAACACCTTTGTTATAGTCCTCGAATATAATAGCGGAAATATCGGAATGTTGTGAAATACGGCGAATAATTTCTTCCATGATATCAATGGAAATTTTTTCTCGTGACTCTCTGTCCAATCGTGTAATTTGCTGATTATTGCCAATTACTCTTGTTTTTACTGTTGTAGGTCTTTGTGTATCCACAATAAGTGCATCCGGCATTATCCCTGCATTTTCGCACAATTCAATCATTCTTCTACCCGTATTATCATTACCGATGACACCGCACAGTATTGGCGTAAGCCCGAGAGAAAATAAGTTAAAGCCGACATTTGCAGCTCCTCCTAAGTGCATAGTTTCATCTTCAATATCAACCACGGGCACAGGCGCTTCAGGTGATACACGCGTTACTTTACCCCAGAAATATCTGTCAATCATCACATCCCCGATGATTGCTACTTTTTTGCCCTTTGCTTCAGTCAGATATGTACGTACACTATCCTCAGTAATGTTCATTACCATACTTTTTTCATAAAAAAATCCATAAAAAAAAGCCGATGATTGACTCATCGGCTTTTCAATTTACGAAAGTTTTTTCGCTTTCATGACATCGAGGGCTTACTTAACATATATCATACGGCGTGTCAAGCTCTGACCATTAGCTGTCAATGTGTAATTGTAAACACCCGCACTCAAGTTATATATGCCACCGTCAAAACTGACAGGAACAAGACCATAGGCTGTGCCATCATACAATACCGCTACTTCACGACCAAAGTTATCGCTCACTACTAAACGTGCTGTGCCCGATTGAGGAACATTGAAGCGGATTGTCGTTACACCGTCAAATGGATTCGGATCATTGCCGCTCA
>JAFLBY010000166.1 GCA_017302855.1 Candidatus Kapaibacterium sp. | reverse complement strand
ATCGAAAAACTCTATGCGCTCTTTGACCAAGCTAAAATGTATTCACAAATGGCACAAAGTGGACTCATTACCGAAAAAGACATACGTATGGAAGCAATGCGCCCTATTTTCGAAAATGGGATGAATGTGTTCATTGACGCAGGCGAGTATCGTCAATTATTGGAAGTTATTGCTTTCACAAAAAAATTCGCTCTAAAAACTGTGGTTGTCGGGGCATTTGACGCATGGCGTTGTGCCGATGAATTGCGCGATGCAGGCATTGCAGTCATTATCCCGCGCACACATAGTTTGCCCGCTCGTGATGAAGATGGCTATGATGAACAATTTTTACTCCCCAAAAAATTGGCAGAAAAAAATGTCATCTTTGCTTTTTCCGATGGTGGATCATGGCAACAAAGAAATGTCCCTTTCCAAGCAGGTACCGCAGTGGCTTTTGGATTATCGGAGGAAAATGCTTTAAAAGGATTGACTATTTATCCGGCTACCATTTTCGGTGTACAAAATTCACTCGGCTCATTGGAAGTCGGCAAAGACGCTTCCCTATTTGTTTCTACAGGCAATGCCATTGACGGATTAACTAATAATATTGAACTTGCTTTTATACAAGGGAAAAAAATGTCTCTCGAAAACCGCCATTCGCGTCTTGCAGAAAAATATCGTGAGCGGTATCGCCGCATGAAAAAATAAAATAATTATACTTACCAAAATAAAATCTTATGTATTTAGTTGCCGTAGTCGGTCGTCCTAATGTAGGAAAATCAACATTATTTAACCGAATAATCCAACGTCGTGAAGCGATTGTTGAAGACACACCGGGAGTAACCCGAGACCGCATTTATTCCGATGCAGAATGGAATGGGCGACGTTTTACCATTATTGACACAGGCGGTATTGTTCCGCGTTCCGATGATGTGATAGAAAAAGCCATACGAGAACAAGCCCAAATGGCTATTGAAGAAGCTGACTCTATTGTTTTTGTCTGTGATGCCAAAGATGGCGTTACTGCCACTGACCGCGATATTGCTTCAATTTTACGACGTACAAAAAAACGAGTCACCTTGGCTGTCAACAAATGCGATAATCCTTCTTTTGATTTATCCGCCCATGAATTTTATCAATTAGGTCTCGGCGAGCCATTTTCTATTTCAGGTCTGAATGGCAGAAGTACCGGCGATTTCCTTGATGAAGTAATTAAAGATTTTGCACCAAATGTTAATGAACCGGAAGATATACGATTAAAAATTGCTCTTGTGGGTCGCCCCAATGTCGGAAAATCTTCTATCACCAATTCACTTCTCGGTAAAGAACGCTCTATTGTTACCGACATAGCAGGCACAACACGCGATGCCATTGACAGTGTGCTTAAATATTATGGCGAAGAAATTGTTCTCATTGACACGGCGGGGCTTCGTAAAAAAAGCAAAATTGATGAAAATCTGGAAATGTACAGTACTATGCGCACAGGCAGAGCCATTGAACGAAGCGATATTGTGGTTGTGGTGCTTGATGCCACACGCGGGCTGGAACTTCAAGATAAAAGAATTATCGGCGATGCCGTCACAGCCAGAAAAGGTATTATCATTGCTGTCAACAAATGGGATCTGATAGAAAAAGAAACGAATACTGCATCCAATTTCACAAAAATGGTGCATGAAGAATTACGTACATACGATTATGTGCCCGTACTTTATATTTCGGCTCATACCAAACAACGATTAACAAAAATCATTGAAATGGCAAAAGAAATTCAACAGCGTCGTTTACATCGCAGCTCAACGGCATTTTTGAATGATGCTCTCTTGGAAGATATTGACAGAACACCACCACCCGCAATACGAGGCAATAGCTTGCGCATCAATTATATTACACAAACAAATACGGCTCCGCCTGTATTTGCATTTTTCAGTAATCACCCCGAAGATATTCCCGATTCATATAAACGATTTTTGGAACGATGCTTACGCAAACATGTTCCATTGGAAGGTGTGCCTGTTTCCTTTATTTTCCGCAAAAAAAATCGAAGGCGCGACGAGTAAATAATATTGACATCCATCTCACATTAGTATTGGGGCTGTGTATGTATCCACATTTGAATAATCAGCTACGCAAATGTGTTTTCTAACAAGCAGTCCCTTACAAATGAAATACTATCCGCATACGAAACAAGAGCACGCGAATAATGCCACCCAAAGAATACTTTGCCGTCTCTGTAAAATATTTTGAGCAAACAATTTTAGCGTGACTATATTCTTTGGCACGCAATAAATCTCTTAATACAGATCTGTATATTTCTGCAATTCTCTCAGATAATTCCTCTTGAGATATAAAACGGGGATCGAATTGTTTTCGCAGAATGTCAATTTCTGTTAAACGTCCTTCCAAAAACATTTTTTTTGAATGTACAATAGATGTATCATGTTGCCTGTACAGTGCATACTCTCTTTGTTGATAATAGAACGTACATCCATAGCGTGCCATACGAATCCAAAATTCATTATCCTCATATCCGGCACCTTTATTTTCTACAAATAAACCACATGCTATTGCGGAATCTTTACGAAAAGCAGCAGAATGCATCGTCATCTGTGTACTGTCAAACAATAAACGACGATACATCGTACCACTGTCAATATGCCCTGAACTTTCCGGCATACGAAACGGTGAAGGTGAAAATTCACAATATGTAGGAAATTCCCACCACCACTGCGTATTTACATACGCAACATCGGCTTGTGACTCGCGAATACAATCAAAAAGTATATGCAAATGGTGTTCACGAAGAATATCATCAGCATCCACAATAACAATATATTCTCCTCGTGCCAGCATTATACCTTTATTCCTTACAGCAACTAATCCTGCATTATCTTGCGATATATATCTAAAACGACTATCATTAACAATGCACTGTCTCACAATATCGTCCGTATTATCATCAGAACCATCATTGATAATTATACACTCCCAATCAGTAAATGATTGTGCTTGAATACTCTCAATGGTATCACGAATATACATGCCATAATTATAGGCGGGAATCACAAGTGAGAACATAATATTTGACATATTATTTATACCGTATTAATAGTGCTTTTGCAAAAAATACCACACCAAAGATATAGGAATTACAAGCGAAATACGACAAAGATATTTCACGATACACTTTCGCTCGAATTCTTCGTTCCAGAGAAGGATTCGATACCCAACGCTTGACTTCATCAATCAAATTTGCTGATGAACCCATTCGGCGCACCATCTTCAACCAATATATAAAAATATTCATTACAGTCATTTCAATATGTATTTTTTCTACGCCATTACTGAGTAGAACATCTTTTTGCGGACTGATACTTCGATGATATGTATGAGTAAACTGAGCAGCTATTACCGAGAGCGCCTGTTGTTCGGCATTTCTCCACGATACATTATTTTCATGAACTCTATATTGTAATAAAACATCTTCGCAATTCGCAATATCATGATTCTGTGCAATACGCAACCATAATTCATAATCCTCCGCATGCGGGTATAACGATGAGTATCCGCCAACATGGCGCACAACAGACGCACGCATCATAACACTGGAATGTGCAAAATAATTCGATTGCTTCATTTTTGTTTGTAATTCAGCATTTGATGTCGGATACAAAAAACGTGAAAGAACAGTGTTATTACCATCAATATACTCGATTGCGGAACCATAAAGAGCGATGCGTGGATATGTCTGCAAATATTGAACTTGATGTTCCAATCTCTGAGGTAAAGAAATATCATCTGCGTCCATTCGAGCTATGTATATACCTCGCGCCTGTTGAATTCCATTATTTAACGATGCAATTAAACCACAATTTTCTTGTTGAATTAAAAAAATACGTTTGTCCCGACGTGCATAATCATTCAGAATATTTGCCACATGATTTGAAGAACCGTCATTGACAATAATATATTCAAAATCGGTATATGTTTGTTGAAGAATACTCTCGACAGCTTGATGTAAATATCGGATATTATCATCATAACTATTCGATGAATCAGGTATATACACAGACATAACCACACTGATAACCGGATTGCTCATATAATATCCGTTACAATACATTCTTGTTCTTCCATCATTGAAGCATAATGCGCATAATCATTGATGCCAATGATGCTAAAAATATGAGCAAAACGATGCGCGTATGTATGTTCTTGCATTGTGCGTTTATATCCTTGCAACGCAATCTGCTGCCGTTCATCATCATGCTGTAAATAATACCTGATTACATCACGTAATTCTTTCATAGTGTGAAAAACAACAATTTCTTTTTTATCTTGATAATAGTCTGATAAATTATCCGCATTACCGGTCAATAAAAATCCTCCGCATGCGGGCACTTCAAAGTTTCTCCCTTTAATCTGTTGTCCATCAGAATCAATATCAAGAGTATGCCGCCATAAACGAAAAGGAAGAAATTGTCTGCTATTTTTTTTCAAACGACCTAAAAATGTTCTCCGCTGCACCGAAGCGTTCGATAAATTGATATTTATTTTGCTTGACGAAAAAACCTCTATCATTTGTTGCTGAGAAATACGTGAGGTTTCATGCCATCCCGCTCCATATTTCGTTACGGCGATACCTGATAACTCTAAGGATTGTATAATATCACGCCGGGTCCCATGCGGCTGTCCTACAAAAGAAACATCATGCCTGTAATCATTATTATAGGAAGGTCTGTATAAAAAGTGATTGCATGCCCATTGTGTTTTAATGACATTCTTATACCCGATGGCATTATACTGCGCTAAAGCTGCAATGGATGTTGTCGTCACATAATGAAAAGCGGGAGCATACAATTGAGAAAAATTATGAAATCTCCAATGATCATCGCAAAACCAATTAAGAGTTATGGTCTTCCCCATTGCAGAAATTTTTTCTATTGTTGCACGCTCAATTTGGTCTTGGAACAGAATAAAAAAAGCAAGATCGGGCTGTTCTCTTTTCACTGTATCCACTAACATTGCATTCATAGTATCTTTACCGTGGCTTTGTATTAATGACATAAAATCAAAATACAGTATTTCAAAACCTGCTTTTGCAAGAAAATCAAAGAAATTACAATGCTCGAAGCTATACCCCCATTCTCTCATGCCATATTCATATTTCATGCCGACATAGAGGATGCGTATATTCTTTTTTTTATCGTTTATATGATTTGATAATGTCATCATAGAATTTTTCATACTTATCGGCGATTATTTCCCATGTAAAATTCTGTTGCCAAGCTGCCCTTGCCTGTATGGACAATTGTTTTAAATATTCTGTGTTCGAGAGCATTTTTTCTATGGCACTTGCAAAATCACTACGCGAAGCAAAAAATAAACCATGTTCATTTTTTTGACCTTCCACAATTATCCCTGCATTATGTGTCCATTCGGCAATTTCCCGACAATTACCTACATCGGTTGCAATAAATGGTGTGCCCGCAGCAATTGCTTCAAATATTACTATCGGTGAACATTCAATATTAGAACCGAAAACAAAAAGATCGGCTGCCTTGAGTGCTTGGATGGTCTCTTGTCTTGGTATATCAAGAATATATACTTTCTTTTGCCCATAACTTGATAGTATTGTTCGCCACGCGCGCCGCCGACAGTCCCACAAACAATTATGTTTGTCGAGAGTATTACCAATGACAAGTAACACTGCTTTACCAATATTTGCTCTACGAAATGCCTCAATGACTAAGCGATGACCTTTCAATCCCGTATGACTTCCTATTGTGATCAGTAAAGGAATATCAGGCGGTATCCCATATTTTTTTCGGAATACTATTGACGCTTGAGTATCAATATTTTGAAACTCCTCTGCAGCAGCGCCATTAGGTAAGACAACAAATGGAATGGCATTATTTCTGTAAAACTCACTGTCTTGATAGGAAGAAGAATGTAAAATATGCCCGGAATACTGTTTCAGATACATAGGCAATGTTGTATAGTATTCTCGGTAATTAGTATCATGTAGCCAGGAAAATCCGCAAGGCGCAAGTATTTGTGGAAATCTAATATTATCAATAATTGGCAATAAAGTATCAAAAGTCCATTGTTGCGCTGCATAATTCATCATCACATCAAATTGACTATTGAGAACAAAATTTCTATATCGTTCAATTTCACCCTGTTTTTCTTCATGTAAACCCCGCACTCTATTTCCCGTAATATGAAATTGTTCTATTGTCACACCATTATGAGACAATGATTTTCTTTGAGGATCATAGGTCGTTGCTACCGTCACAGAATGTCCTTTTTGCACCAATCGTTCAGAAATCTGCTTGATTACCTCTTGCGATCCTCCTTTGGACGGATAATAAAATTCAACGGTGTGAAGAATATTCATAGACATTATAGAATATAATTACGATAAACGCATAGCAATAGTATCACGTATTACCAAGGAATAATATGGAAGTGATGCAAAAAAACCGGAAGCACGAATTATGTCTTTCGTATAATTTCTACGAGCTTTTATTATTGCTTTTTTTGAGACCGTAAGTGAATGTTTTTTTGTAAATTTTTCCAACCTTTCCACGACCGTACTATGTGCTTTCGCAAGAGCTATTGCATTATGATTCATACTTACTGACTCTTGTTGATTCGTTCTGTACCAAAGCAATGGTTCAGCCATATATCCACAATCTGTTATGGCGGAAAAACGTAGCCACAAATCATAGTCTTCAGCAGGTTTTAATATATGTTCTTCACAGAAAAGACCGGTTTTTTTTATTAAATGGGCTTTCACAAGGACAGAAGAACAAATAAAAAGATTTCTAAACAACAGTTCATTAATAATATTTGTATGGAATGTTGACGATGATTCGAAATATAATTCCTCAGTTTTTTCTTTGCCTCGCATAAAATAGGCGTTTGTACCAACAAGCCCCAGATCAGGAAATTTCTTCATAAACAATAATTGTTTTTCTAATTTTTCAGGCAGCCATATATCATCAGAATCTAAAAATGCCAGAAATTGACCGCGAGCTGATATAATACCTGCATTACGAGCAATCGCAGGAAGCCCCTTATGCTGTAAACGTACTATCCGAAAACGCTTATCATAACTTTTTACTATGGATTCTATATCATCTGTTGAGCCATCGTCACAAATAATTGCTTCGAAATTTTGCATTGTTTGCGCTGCCACACTGTCCAAAGTTTCCGGTATTATCTCAGTACGGTTATATGTCGGAATAATTATGCTGACTAATGGTATCATCGCTGTTACAACTCAGAAAATATATCGAGAAATTTTTGTTTTACTGCATCGAAAGAAAATTGCTGTAATTGAGCAAAAGCATTTTCTGCACAATGAATATAAAATTCATTATCATTGATTAATCGTTTCCCGATTTCCACAGCAGCATCAAGATCAAAATGATGAGGAATTGTCGTTTCGGGAAATAATGTTT
>JAFLBY010000165.1 GCA_017302855.1 Candidatus Kapaibacterium sp. | reverse complement strand
AACTTTACACTTATAGAATCTGTTGAACTCTCATTTTCATCAGGTCTTACAATCATCACCGGCGAAACCGGTGCCGGTAAGTCCATTATTGTAGATGCACTTATGCTCATTCTTGGCGAACGTGCTTCTTCCGATTTGGTACGTTCCGGCAGTGCAAAAGCCATTGTTGAAGGCAGATTCGATATAGTCGCCAATCCGGATATTAATGAGCTCTTGCTCAATAAGGATTACGATGTACATCCGGACGAAGTCATTATTCGTCGCGAGATTACTTCCAAAGGTCAATCACGCTCTTTTGTCAATGATTCCCCTGCTCCCTATTCTTTAGTCAAATCGCTGGGTGAATTGCTTGTTGATTTCCACGGTCAACATGAACACCAATCTCTTTTCCGTGTAGAAGAACATTTGCGCCTTTTAGACAGCATAGGGGGTATCACCGAACTAACAAAAACATATACCACAACATATAATGACCTCATCGCTCTCATTGAAAAACGTTCGAGTTATATTAACAATGAACAAGAATTGCGCTCACTCCGTGAATATAAAAAATTTCAATTACAAGAACTAACAGCCATAAACCCAAAGAAAAACGAATTTGAGGAACTGCATCAAGAATTGCTGCGTATAGAAAACCACGAAAAAATATATTCCCATTGTCATGATATTTATCAACTTTTTTATGAAGACCATAAAAATGTGGGTGATTCGATTGCCAGAACTATTTCAATGCTCGAAGATTTAGTACAATATGATACTGCATTTTCGGGATATATCACCGAATGTAAAAGTGCTTTGGTTTCCTTAGAAGAAACTGCCTTATTTGCACAGCGTTACAGTTCTCACATTGATTTTGATGCAGAAAGAATTACAACTGTACGAGAACGAATATCTCAATTAAATCGCCTCAAAAAGAAATATGGCTCTGTTGATGCTGCGTATGAATTGATGGATTCTTTATCATCAGAATTACAACAAAGTGATGATTTTACTGCACTTATCCATAATGTAGAGCAAGAAATAGACACACTGATAAAAGAACTTTCTGACATTGCAGAAACTCTCAAGAAAAAACGCGAAAAGATATCGAAACATGTCACAAAAGAAATTGTCGCCTTACTTGAATCTCTTAGTATCTCTTCTCCTGTTTTTGAAGCACGTTTAGAGCAAAAGCCATGTGAATTCAGTTATGATAAACCATGCTTACTGTTACAAAACAAATATTATGAAGCCCATCCAAACGGTGCGGACAAATGTGAGTTTTATATTTCGACAAACAAAGGAGAACAGCTTAAACCATTGTCAAAGACGGCTTCCGGAGGTGAAATATCACGGGTATTGCTTGCATTAAAATCCATCTTAGCAAAAAATGACCGACTGCCAATGCTCGTCTTCGATGAAATTGATACTGGTATAAGCGGCAGGATAGCGCAAAAAGTAGGCAAAGTGATAAAAGAACTTGCAGAATATCATCAGGTTATCGCAATCACGCATTTACCGCAAGTTGCTGCTTTTGCAGAAACCCATATAGTCGTAGAAAAAAAGACAACGAAAACAAGAACCGTTATTTCTGCACATGTTCTTGATGCTGAAAATCATATAAAAGAAGTCGCGAAGCTATTAAGCGGTGAGAACATATCAGAAGCAACAATCGAAAGTGCAAGACAATTAGTACAATTTTAATATGGAAAAAACAGAATACTCATATACATCAATATCAAAAAACGATTTGGAGAAAATACTTCATAATCGCATTGGAATTATTGATTTGCAAAAAATATTTTCGGCGTATGATATGGCTGAATCCGTTCATGAATACCAATTTAGAAATGATGGAAGTCCATATTTTTATCATACCACACGCACAGCAAAAATTATGATTGATATTGCCGGAGTCATTGATACAGATGTCTTATGCGCATGCTTATTGCATGATGTACTGGAGGATTCTCCTGTTTTAACAAAAGAAGTGCTCGAATATAACTTCGGCGCTTACACCGCCTACCTGGTTGAGTTACTAACCAAAGATTTAGCTGCACAAAGAGAGCAACTGACAAAAATCGAAGAAGCTTTTGTGAAAAAACTTGCCGAATCCCCTATTGATGCGCTCCTTATTAAACTTGCTGCAAGATTAGATAATTTTCGCTGCTTGCAATTTCACCTGAAACGAAACCCTTTCGATTATATTCAAAGTACGGAATGTCATTATTTTCCATTAGTGGAAAAATCTAACAGCATTGCTGCAAAGAAATTACTCCGTGAATTAAAAATAGAAAGAAACAAATTTTTAGGATGAATAATTCAACGCATACATGGTCATTACTAGATTGTCTTGCATTAGCTTATTTGCCGACAATATCTGCTATACATTGTTTTTCTATTGTTGAGCAGTATGCCTCATTTCAAGAAGCACTTCATAATCACAATAAACATCCCTTTTTAACAAAAATAGGAGATGGCAATATTTTTTGGAAAAGTATCAGCCAAGAATGCTATGATAAAGCAAATCAACAACTTGAATTATGTCAAAAAGAGAATATAGATTGTATTCTTTATCATGATGATGTTTACCCTGAGTCGCTCCGCAATGCCCCGTACCCCCCTTTTTTACTATTTTGCAAAGGTAATGTTCACTCCATAAACTCACAAACAATAGTCGCTATTGTAGGTACACGTCGCTGCACAGAATATGGGAAACAAGCGACTGAATTTTTTACAGAAGAATTAGTGAAGTATAATATCGCTATTGCAAGTGGTTTAGCTAATGGGATTGATACCTATGCACATTCATATACCATAAAAAACAATGGGATTACCTATGCTGTGATTGCTTCCGGCATAGATAAAATATCAACGAATACCGCCAAATATAATGCCGATAAAATAATTGATAGCGGCGGGGCTGTTTTTAGTGAGTATAAATGTGGAGTAGGTGCATTAACAGCATACTTTCCGCAAAGAAATAGAATTGTCAGTGGAATATCCGACGCAGTGCTTGTTATCGAAAGTGCAATAAAAGGTGGCGCACTTATCACTGCACAATTTGCATTTGATCAAAACAGACCTCTTTTTGCAGTACCGGGCAATATTTTTTATGATAAAAATTCCGGAACAAATGCCCTCATAAAAAGAAATATGGCAGCAATAGCAACGCATCCGCATGATATATTATCAGAATTACGCATTCCCATACAAAAACAAGTAACAGTTGCTCACAACTTGAATGATAATGAAGAAAAATTACTCAAGGAGTTATCAAATGGACCTGTGACAATTGATGATTTATCTGTCACATTGTCAATTCCATCAAGTGAATTACTCTCCACTTTGTTAATGATGGAATTTAAGGGATTAATTCGTCAATTACCGGGAAAACAATTTATGAGTTTATCTACAACATTCTCATGATAAAGGAGTGAAATGAAGAAAACAACATCTTCCCGAAAACAAGACCACGTAGATTTATGTATAAATCAGAATGTTCAATTCAGGAATAAAACCACCGGTTTAGAACATTATTCATTTATTCATAATGCGCTGCCTGAAATTAATTTTGCCGACATACGATTAGAAACACGTTTTCTTGATGCAACAATTCAAATGCCTCTGATGATTTCTTCTATGACAGGCGGATATAAGGATGCTGAAAGGATAAATGCAGAATTAGCGGAAATTTGTCAGACATTGCACATTCCTATGGGTGTCGGTTCGCAAAGACAGGCATTGGAACAAGACACATATACCTCCTCATTTTCAATCGTGCGAAAATATGCTCCGACTATTCCAATAACTGCAAATATAGGAGCTTCAGAAATTAGAAATTTATCAACAATTACGAACATGAGGCGTATAATTGATATGATTGACGCTAATGCACTCACAGTTCATATCAATCCATTACAAGAGTTAATGCAACCGGAAGGAACAACCGATTTTTCAGGAGTTCTCAATGGCATATCATACTTGGTCCAATATGCTGAAGTTCCAATTATTGTCAAAGAAGTGGGCGCAGGCATAAGCCGTGACGTTGCACAACGATTACTCGATTGCGGAGTTCGAATCATTGATGTCGCAGGCGCAGGTGGTACAAGCTGGGCAGGTGTGGAAATATTACGCAAAGAACATACAGACGACAGCGCATTTTTTTGGGATTGGGGCATACCGACAGCTGACTGCTTGGAAATGATATATCCATTAAAACAACATTGTGATTTTACTCTAGTGTCGTCAGGCGGCATTCAATCGGCTTTTGACATTGCGGTATCACTTGCACTCGGCGCAGATATATGTGCTGCTGCAAGACCATTATTAACTATATTGAAGGATCGGGGTCAAAGTGCCTTAGAAACTACTTTATTAGAATGGCAACAAACCATTAAAAAAATAATGTTTCTGGTTGGTGCTAAAGACATTCCCTGTTTTCAAAGGACTAAACATTTAGTAAAAAATATATAAACGATATTACGAACATACTACTCGAAATAATGAATTATCCTATATATTCGACTGAGGAATTACAATTGCACATAGAAAACACTTTGTATGCAATATTACCTCAAAATTCAACTGAAACACTCTATAAACCTGTACAATATGTTATTGATGGTGGCGGTAAACGTATTCGCCCATTGCTCACAATGTTAAGTTGTGGTATGTTCGGCAGTTCTCCTCTTGATGCTGTCCATATAGGTGCGGCAATAGAGATGCTCCATAACTTTACCCTTGTACATGATGATATTATGGATAAATCACCATTGCGACGTGGCAGACAAACTGTTCATATTCATTGGGATGAAGCAACAGCAATATTGTCGGGAGACGCAATAATTGGTTTGGCATATAGATTATTGTTGCAAACGACGCCCGATCATCCGCGATTACATTCCATAATAAAGGAGTTCAGCGATGGATTAATTTATGTATGCGAAGGACAAGCTTTAGACATAGAGTATTCAAAATCAACGGCGCTGTCTATTCAAGATTATTTGCAGATGATTGAGTTAAAAACAGCCAGATTATTGGAAATGGCTGTTGTCTGTGGTGCTCACATCGCAAATGCATCAAAGAGTGAAATAGAGGCAATAAGACTCTTTGCAAGAAAAATCGGTATAGCATTTCAATTGCAAGACGATTTGTTAGATCTCACGGCTGAGCAAGCAGAATTTGGAAAAAGTATAGGGCAAGATATTGTCGAAGGAAAAAAAACATTTATGATGCTGCGACTTCGAGATAAGCTCTCTCCACACTTGCCGACACTTCTTCAACAATTCTTTGATGAACATGGCTTACCCATTATTCACTTGCAGGATATAATGTTCATGTTACGTCAACAAAATGTGCTAGAAGAAACTCAAGCGCAAATACTAGCCCTCACAGATGAAGCAATAGCGTTTTTGGATGCTTTACCCGACAATCCATACTCGCAAACATTACGACAATTGACACAACAGTTATTGATACGCAAGAAATAGAACTTATGATTGCGTATTTTTGCATTAATAAACAACAATCCAAGGAGTGTATGAAATGAGTACAGAGAAAAAAACCGTTCATTACCCATCTTATCTTCAATTAGACAAAATACTTACTGCCCAAGTTCGAGAAAGCGAGTTGCAAAATGCTCCGGCTCATGATGAGATGCTATTCATCATAACGCATCAAACTTTCGAGCTTTGGTTCAAACAAGTGATGGTGGAATTAGAAACAATTATTGACTATTTTAACCAAGAATATGTTCATGAAACTAATGTGGCAATTTCATTGAAAAGGCTAGAGCGTGTGAACAAAATTTTTGACCTCATCACACAGCAATTTGCCATCATTGAAACTATGACAGCTTTAGACTTCATGGATTTTCGTGATATGCTACATCCCGCATCTGGATTCCAATCAGCGCAATTCAGAGTACTCGAAACACGACTTGTATTACCCGACGGACGAAGAATTAACAAGAATTTTATTGAAAGTTTGACAGAATTAGAGCAAACGCATCTCAAAGATTGCATGACAAAACCAACTTTGTTTGAAGTAGTGCAACAATGGCTTGAAAAAATGCCATTTATGGAAGAAGGCGATTTTCAATTCTGGGAAGAATACAAACATGTTGTCATGTCAGTGTTTGAAAAAGATAAACAAGATATTATTCATGTTGCTATAGCAACGGAAGAAGAAAAGAATTCTCGATTAGCTGAAATAGAAATTGCCCAAAAACAATTCGAAGCATTTTTTGATGTTGATGAGTATAAAGAACTTCAAGCAAGCGGAAAACGCCGTTTTTCTCAAAATGCAACATTGGCTTCACTTTTTATATATTTGTACCGTGATTATCCCCTATTGCAAATACCATTTCAGTTTTTACATAACATAGTCACATTAGAGCAAAATGTGCTGCTCTGGCGTTACAGACATGGACTCATGGCAAACAGAATGATTGGTGCACGGATTGGAACAGGCGGCTCTTCCGGAGTGGGTTATCTGGTACACACAGCAATGAAGCAAAAAATATTTGACGATTTAGTCAATATTGCCGGTATGCTCATTCCTCGTACTTCAATTCCCCCATTACCTGATTCTTTAGTAAAAAAATTAGGGTTTGTTTATTCTGAAAAATGATAAAAAGTATAACACATAATGTGGTTGATTCTTTCTTAGAGCTTATTGCACCCAAACATTGCTGTTTTTGCGCAGATAAGCTCTACGACAATACAGACAGAATTAATGGCTACTGTCATTCCTGTTTAGAACATTTACCGGAAGCTCCGTTATCTGATTTAGTTCATGAACGTCTCTTACATTCAATTTCTTCTGACGATATAGCAATCAATGAGATAATTGGCTTGACAATATATAATCACGACTTACCCATCCATAATGCAATATTCGATTTTAAGTATCATGGCATATCGCAAACGGCTTATACATTAGGCATATTATTAGGTCATAAGATTTTAGAAAAACATATTATGCCTGATTATATTATTCCTGTACCGATTCATCCGGCAAAACAACGGGAACGCGGCTATAATCAAGCAGAAGAAATAGCCAAAGGTGTACATACAATCATTAAAATACCACTCATCCCCTTTGCACTAAAAAGAACACTTTATACAGCATCGCAAACAACGGTAACATCATCCGCTGCGCGATGGAAAAATGTAGCCGATATATTTAATATCAGCGACGAGAAGGCACTCTATCATGATAAAACAGTTCTTTTAGTTGATGATGTGTTTACAACCGGCGCAACGACAAATAATTGTGCCTCACTACTCTTACAGCATGGCGCAAAACGAGTAGATATTGCGGTCATTGGGATAACAGAGAGATTATGAACAGAGAAAAAATGCAATTGTTATTTTTATTAATACGGTAATTCACATAATGTCATTATGACAAAAAAGAACAATAGAGATTACATGAGTAAAGCAATGCGGCACTATCTTTACGACATAAAGTTAATGGAGAATACATGAAAATTATAGCATATATAATGTTTTGCATATTTGCAATAACGGTAGTAAATGCACAGCCACCGGGGGTTACTTTCGACTATGTTTACCCTTACAAAAACGGCATTCCCAAAAGCAGATTTAAGGAAAGAAGAGACAAGATTCTGGCTA
>JAFLBY010000164.1 GCA_017302855.1 Candidatus Kapaibacterium sp. | reverse complement strand
CAATCGAACTATTTTATTGTTCATTTTCATTATTATTGATAAAACTATAGAAAGAGCGGATAATGTCAAAAGTAAAGAACGACTTTGTAAAGCACAGATGGATGTTTGATGCAAGAGCTGGCAGTGCGAAAATCTCAGAGATAAGGGCTATTAACACAATGACAAATATTTGTCATAAAGTGACGAGATAAAGTTTTACACACAAATTGACAGAGATATAGGGAGTAGGCAACATATAACACATTAGGTGCAAAGTACAACAGCAATATGATTATTTGGGGCTTTGATATTTAGTGGATACACCATCGAAATTTTATGTTGGAATATTTCACCATACATTGATTGCATAGTAGTACAACAAAGCGCAGAGTGAAAATTATCGTAATTTTGAATAAGTGTATATATAATGGATATTTTATCAGAGGACAATAGAATGACAACTCCAAGCTATACGAAAGCAGAAAAACAGCTCATTACCACATTAGGATGGTTCCGAAGTCGCTATGCCTTATTTATGGGTTTATCCCTTGACAGAAATGCTGATAAAGAAAGCATAGAACAATTCGGCAGAGCATGGATAGGGGATTTTAAAGAAGATTGGACAGATACATTTATAAGTCTTTCCGATAAGCATATTATTGAACTCACACCTAATGGATATAATTTTACGGAATATGGGCTTGCGGTAAAAAACAACATAGATGCAGAAACGCCTTTCTACAAATATGAATATGATAATTATTTTCACATGGATCAACAAAGCAAAGCTCATTCAGTATTCTGTGAGCAAGTGTATGGATTGGATTTATCGCAACACGGCTTAATTGATCAGAATGAGCTTTCTTTTTTACTTGAACTTCTCAAAAAGAATAGTGCTCAAAAAATATTAGATATAGGCTGCGGTAATGGGAAAATAACAGAATGGATTTCTCAAACAATACACACTTCCTGCGTTGGAATTGATATTTCTGAGGAAGGCGTTCGGCTTGCCAATCAAAGAACAAAGAATAATCCATTATTACATTTTGAGATTGGTAATATCAATGATTTGCGCAGTTCGGAACTCTATGACGCAATTCTTTTTCTTGACACGCTGTATTATTCAACCAATATACAAAAAACACTAAGCCAAGCACGTGCATTATTAAAGCCCGATGCTCGCATTTATGCCTATTTTTCGCAATGGATTATGGATGAACAGTACGCAGAAAGACTTCACTATAATAATACAGCATTAGCAGGAGTCCTTCACACACTCTCTCTCCCTTTTTCTTGTATTGATTTATCCGAATCCGGAATAAATCATTGGAAAAGGAAGCTTGAAGTATTACTTGCCATGAAAGAAGATTTTATTGCGGAAGGCAGCGAACAACTATGGGAATATCGCTACAGAGAAGCATACAGATATGCACATTGGGGCGACAATAAATATTCTCGGTATTTATATGAAATACATATTCCCTGATATTTTTCAGGATGCTTTATTCTTCTTGCTCACGATGTTTTATCAGATGTGGCTTACATAATTTTGGCGTTGGAATAACCCTGCCTACATACGACTTCTGTTTGTATTGCATTGTCTTTATTGAAGCCTGTCTCTTAACACAAGTCGTCTTTATTCTTGTCAAAACTATAGAAAGAGCGGATAATGTCAAAAGTAAAGAACGACTTTGTAAAGCACAGATGGATGTTTGATGCAAGAGCTGGCAGTGCGAAAATCTCAGAGATAAGGGCTATTAACACAATGACAGATATTTTTCATGGAGTGACGTGACAAAGTTTTACACACAAATTGACAGAGATATAGGGAGTAGGCAACATATAACACATTAGGTGCAAAGTACAACAGCAATATGATTATTTGCGGCTTTGATATTTAGAGGATACACCATCGAAAGTTTTGAGTAGTGTATATATTGTTCCGGTTCTTCCAATAAAATCCCTAAGGATTTTATTGGAAGAACTTAATGATTGAATAAAATATTGCACCAAACAATTATTGTGTTAAAACAATTAATGAAGGGTAGTGAGAGAGAGGTATCATTGTTGCTGAGCAGTACTTCTAATTCTCAATCCATCCAATAAGGTTGGATACCCAAGGTATCTCTATATCTATCCATTCGTTAGTAATGTTATTCCAAACTCTTACACCTTTCGGATACTCTAAATTTGAACCAACTTCACCATATTCAACAGCTATGAATCCAGATGTTGTCTTAGCATTAGAATACCGACACCAAACTCTTCCAATTTCCTTGTCTTGAAATGTTATAATTCTCCCATATTCTTCGTTTATATTATTCTCAATTGAAAAGTCGTTATTTACAGAACTCCAATTAATAAGTACTGATAGCTTATTCTTAGTATCAATCAGAAACTCTCCTTTTGCGCAATCGAATATTATTTTATCGTCTGGGTCAATTGAAAAATATGAATTTGTAACCGCAGGTGGTACTGAATCAATTATTGTAATTACTTCTGAACTTTTTCTTTCAACATTATATTCATGAATGATTACTCTTGCGTTAATATTGTCTGAGCTGTGTCCTGAATAATAACTATAGGTTGCGTATAAAAAGTTAAAGTTATTAATCCAAAATAACGGTATATTTGAGAATGTGGAAGCATGCTTAAATAGTAAAGTCCCATTACCACAATTACTTACTATTACCTCTTCTTCGTTTTTGTGGTTGTAAAGTACGATTTTATAGGGCAATTTTGACTGGTCAATTCCGATTCCCATTTTATGATTTGGTGAATTTATACCTTTAACCTTTAGAAAATTTGTGTCTTCTACAAAACCATAAGTCCGATTATGTAGGTCACAAATCAAATAGCCGATTCCTGTAAAAATATTATCTCTACGAAAAATTATACTGTCACCCCTGGTCTCAATCAAGTTGTCACTTTCCTCCATTACTAATGACTTAGTTTGAACATCAATTACGTTACCAAATGCGGATATAACATACCTGTTTTGATAAATAAAGTTTTGTCCTCTATATCCTACATAAGATTCTTGATAGTTTGTCGGAGTAGATAATATTGTAAACCTTGAAGGAGGTTTTCTATCAATAAATTTAACACTCGGAGCAGATAATATTGTATCTTTTGAAGAAAGTTTTCCATTAATAAATTTATAACTTACAAGATGAGTATAGTTTCCAAGTCCTTTGTAATTTTTTTGAAATTCAGCAATAAGTAATGAGTTTTTTCTTAGTGTTTGTCCAAAACACTGAACAGTAAAGAGTAGTCCTATAATCAAAATTCGTCTTGTCATAATATCAAAGTCTAAGGTTTCTGTGATAATCCTTTTTACCTATGTGTTGCTTCATAATCGTTCCCGCTTGCATAAATGATTGGATATTGTTGATATCCCAAAACGATTTCTGCTCGTCTTCACGCAAATCATCTTGACTTTCTTCAAAACTACAAACTTTGCAAGTATTAGCAAAAAAATCATCACGCATTGTAGCATCAGTGTATAATGAATTGCAAGATTGAATGATAAAAATGTATAGGACATTGTTTTGGCGTACATCATATCATCGGCAAAAGAGGGCGATGTAAACGGCATTGACACTTCCTTGAGTAGCTGTCCAAACTTCTTGATGATAGCATTCAAAGCCCTCTGTATCGTGACTCTTGGAACACATTTTTGATCATTTCCCTCCATTACAAAACCTTAACATAGCCAATAATCAATGTTATCTTCCTAAGTTCTGTATTTTCGCACCATCAAAAAATGAAGTATATGGCAACCATCGTTTGTGCGGGGTGTGAGGACTTATCGAAATTCCTCCCGTTCAACAAAGGTGCTCATTGCTCTATCATATTATTATTACACCATTTACTATGGAGGAATACAAGAGAGAATGGACGAATTTGTGGTACTTGTCGCGAGTGATGACCACACTCGTTATGCTGAAGAAATCTGCTCAACTATTGAAATGGCTGCCCAAGCCCGAGGTACGGGGATAGCAAAACGCCAGCCCGAATATATCATGATGAAAATGCGAGAAGGTAAGTCCGTGATTGCCTTGCATATTGATGCCGAAACAGGTGAAGAACGCTTTGCCGGATTTTGCTATATAGAAACATGGAGTAATAAACAGTATGTGGCTAATTCGGGATTAATTGTTGTGCCTGAATTTCGCCGCGCCGGTTTAGCAAAAAAAATTAAACAAAGAGCTTTTGAATTATCCCGTGAAAAATATCCCGAAGCTAAATTATTCGGTATTACCACAAGCCATGCCGTCATGAAAATGAATACGGATTTAGGGTATTATCCTGTGCCATTTTCTGAATTAACTACCGATGATGATTTTTGGAAAGGATGCCAAAGTTGCCCTAATTATGATATTCTGAAAAGAACAGAACGAAGAATGTGTTTATGTACGGGTATGTTGTTTGACCCGAATAATCCTAAATACACAGAAACACAACCTATTGTAGTTTTAGCATATAGCGGTGGCTTGGATACATCCTATTGTGTGAAAAAATTCTCGGATGAAAAAAATTATGCCGTTCATACCATTATTGTCAATACAGGTGGTTTTTCGGAAGAAGAATTAAAAGAAATAGAACATAAAGCCATTGCTTTGGGTTCCCGCAAACATATTACACTTGATGAGACGACGAATTTTTATCATCGTTGTTTACGATTTTTAATTTTTGGTAATATTTTACGAAATAATACATATCCTTTATCGGTAAGTGCGGAGCGTGTTTTTCAGGCAATGTCTATTGCGCGCTATGCACGTTCGGTTAATGCCGATTATGTGGCTCACGGCTCAACAGGCGCAGGTAATGATCAAGTACGCTTTGATGTGATGTTTAATATTTTATTACCCGGCACACCGATTCTCACACCAATTCGTGATGAAAAATTAAGTCGTGAAGAAGAAATTACTTATTTACGTGAACGCGGCTATGAACAAAATTGGGCAAAAGCGCAATATTCGGTAAATAAAGGATTATGGGGAACGACGGTGGGCGGTAAAGAAACATTAACATCTGATGGATATTTGCCCGATGATGCTTTCCCGACACCGGTGACTAAACATGAACCCGAAACACTTATTCTCGGATTTCATCGCGGTGAATTATTTACCGTTAATAATGAGGAATTCAGTAATCCTGTGGAGGCAATTAAAAAAGTAACTTCCATTGCTCAACCTTTTGGTATAGGTAGAGATATTCATGTTGGTGATACAATTATCGGTTTAAAAGGGAGAGTTGGTTTTGAAGCAGCCGCTCCAGTGATAATTATTAAAGCGCATCATGCTTTAGAAAAACATACATTAACCAAACAGCAACTTGCTACGAAAGATATGCTTGCTGCGCAATACGGTACTTTATTGCATGAAGGACAATTTCTTGAGCCAGTTATGCGTGATATTGAAGAATTTTTATTGCATACACAAGAAAATGTCACGGGAACGGTGCATATACATCTTGCGCCATACAGATTCCATATTATAGGCGTGGAATCAAGTCATGATTTAATGAATTCCGCATTTGGAAAATATGGCGAGGAAAATTCCGCATGGACAGGCGATGATGTGCGAGGTTTTGCGAAAATAGCTTCTAATCAAGCAATGATGTATTTCACTGTTAATGGGACGGAAAATGTCGGATAATATTCGTGTGGGAATTATAGGCGGTGCGGGTTATACTGCCGGAGAATTATTACGTATTTTGCTTTGGCATCCCGCCGTCACTCTTGTCTTTGTCCATAGTACAAGCAATGCAGGAAAAAAAATTACCGATATTCATAAAGATATTATCGGTGATACAGATATGGTATTTTCTTCGGAATATTCCTCGGACTGTGATGTCATTTTTTTATGCACTGCCCACGGTGAATCAAAAAAAATTATGGAAGAACAGCAGTTCCCTCCCGAAGTACATATCATTGATTTAAGCCAGGATTATCGCTATGGTGATAATCCTGATTTTCTCTATGGTTTACCCGAATTGTACAGAGACAGTATTCGCGGTCATACAAAACATATTGCCAATCCGGGATGTTTTGCAACGGCTTTGCAATTAGGTCTTTTGCCTTTAGCATCGCAACAAGTATTATGTGAATATCTCTCGATTAATGCGGTGACGGGTTCTACCGGCGCAGGGCAATCATTGTCGGCAACATCGCATTATTCATGGCGTGCGAATAATATGCAAGTCTATAAACCATTCCAACATCAGCATTGCAGAGAAATACGTCATTCTTTAGAATATCTGCAAAAAAACACTGTACCGAAAATATTCTTTTTACCCTTGCGCGGTAATTTCCCTCGAGGAATTTATGCAACAATTATGATGCCTACCACAATGAGTCATAATCAGGTATATGAGCTATTTTCGGCATATTATGAAACACATCCATTCGTGCATATTCTTCCGAATAGTATGCCCGATATGAAAATGGTGGTCAATACCAATAAATGTGTCATAGGTATGGAAGTGTATGACGGTATGCTTGCTATTGTCAGTACGATTGATAATTTATGCAAAGGAGCTTCCGGACAGGCAGTACAGAATATGAATTTATTGTTCGATTTACCGGAAACGCTGGGATTACACTGGAAATCATTGGGATTCTAATATGACAACATCATCAATAATTATACGAAGAGTCCGCATTGATGAAGCGGCTCAATTTCGTGATTTGCGTCTTGCTTCACTGCAAGAGATGCCCGATGCCTTCGCTTCATCGTATGAAGAAGAGGAGCATTGGACAGCAGAATTTTATGCTGAACGACAAAGGTCGCAACCGGATAATTTTATTATTGGTGCATTCGACAATACTACACTTGTCGGTATGGTAGGGTTTTTTCGGGAACGTTTCCGTAAAACCCGTCATGTGGGAATTATATGGGGAATGTATGTCAGACCCGAATATCGTCGGCAAAATATTGGTGAAAAAATGCTTCATTATTTGCTTGATGAAGCACGTACCGTTCAGGGAATTGAGCAAGTACATTTGGGAGTTGTGTCCACAATATATCCGGCAAAATCGCTCTATGAAAAATGTGGATTTCAATTATTCGGTGAAGAAAAAAATGCAATGAAAGATCAAGGAAAATATTTTTCTGTTTTTCATTATGCTTTATTTTTATAATGTGATTTATGTGAGAATGTGATGAAACGTTTTTTTTCTGTTCATGATTGTGCAGACATACATGCTTTGATTGATAAAGCACTTATTTATAAAAAACATCCTTTTGCGGATGATGATGCAGGAAAAAGGAAAACACTTGGATTGGTGTTTTTTAATTCCAGTTTGCGCACTCGTCTCAGCACGCAAAAAGCGGCACATAATCTGGGATTGAATATTATGATTATCAATGCCGGAACGGAAAGCTGGAAAATGGAATTTGAAGATGGCTCTATTATGGGAGGAACAACGGTGGAACATATTAAAGAAGGTGCTGCCGTTTTGGGTGAATATTGTGATATTATCGGAGTACGTTCTTTTGCTGAATTACAGAATAGAGAAAAAGATTACAGTGAGGAAATTTTTCATAAAATTGAACACTATAGTCAAAGACCCACCATCAGTTTGGAATCAGCCACACGTCATCCCCTCCAATCATTAACGGATATGTTAACAATACGTGAAATAATGGGCGAAAAAAAAC
>JAFLBY010000163.1 GCA_017302855.1 Candidatus Kapaibacterium sp. | reverse complement strand
TTCTGTAAATTTAGGTTGTTTTTCAATTGCTCTTTTAAATTCGGTTACGGCTTTTTCATAATCACCTTTTCCATGGTAAGCGACACCAAGATTATTATATCCTAATGCCGAATCAGGTTTAATTTCTATTGCTTTGGAATAAATTTTAATACCTTCTTCGTGATTGCCTTTTGCCACAAGTGCCAAACCGAGGGAATAATATGCATCAAGGAATTTAGGATCAATTTCAATAGATTTTCTATATGCTTTTTCCATTTCATTGGCATTATTTAAGCCCGCATACGCTGTGCCCATACGCCAATATGCTTCCGCATAATCGCTATTATGCTCAATGGCTTTTTTAAATGATATGATAGCTTTTTTTTGATCACCCAAGCGTGAATATGTTTCGCCTTTAAAGCATTCATATTCCGCCTCTTTACTTGCATTGGAACAATGCCATTGTGTGAGTGAGAAAAGAGCTAAGCATGCGACGATGGCTAAACGTTGAACTGACTTCATAATGTCTCCGAAATTAAGGAACGTAAAAAAATATTAAAACATGAATGATTTTTCTATAGGAGGAATAGCATTTGCTTTTTGTGTTGCATCTGAAATGCGTTTCCATTGCTCTGCTTCTTTCTCTTTATGTTGTTTTGCAAATAAAAAGGAAAGAGCCGCCGCCGGTAATGGCGATTGCGCCATGATATTATGTGCTTTTTTCAAATTGGTGAGAGCAAGGTCATACTTACCAAGTAAAGCACAGCAAAGCCCGATATTGTAATATGCCGGCGTAAAATCCGGATTACCATAGAGCGCGTTTTGAAAATGATTATAGGCGATTGGTAAATTACCTTTATATGCTTCTTGCAACCCTAATAAATTATTTGCTTCCCACGATTTTTTTTGCAACTTGCGAATTTTGGAAAGTCCTCCATACGGAGCAGAATAACCCACATCTACAGCAATAGCTTTTAGCCAATACACCTCCGCCGAGTCATATTCTCCGAGATTAAAATGGGTCAAGGCAAGAAAATGGATTGCTTCTTTGAATGATGGTTTCAGCGTTATTGCCATAGAATAAAGCGGTATGGCACTTTGTAAAGCACCTGCGCCCGCAAGCGTATTGGCTGCATCATAATAGGTGGCGGGGACTAAAGCCCTGTCTTTTTCATTGGCACTGCGTACTAAAATATCCAAACCCGATTTGTAATAGTCCAATGCTTTATTGATTTCGCCTATTTGCACCAAAGAAGCGGCAAGATTGGTATGGGTCTCGCCCGGCAGCAAGGTGTCGGGACATACCGAGATTGCTTTTTCAAAATGGGAAATTGCATCGTGATATTTGCCAACTCGCGCATTGCTTAAACCGCAATAATTATGGGAAAGGAAATCATCTTCTTCAAGTTTGACAGCATGATCAAAAGCATCGGCGGCTTTGTAATATTGGTCGGAATGATAGTAAATGGTGCCCAGTGCATACCATGCTTGAAAATAATCAGCATCCAATTTTACTGCTTTTTCAAGTAAGCCGATTGCTGCTGTATCTTTATTGGATTTCGATAATGCCAATGCTTGCTCATAATAAGTTTCTGCTTGTTGTCGGGACGGTGAGCATGATGCCAACCAAAATACCAATACGACAAAAAGAAAGCGTACTATACTGTATATCATAGTGTTGTTGATTCTCTTGGGGATGTTTGTGCTGCAAATCAATGCAAAAATAATTGTTTCTTTCATCGCACAGTATATTTTTATTTTCATCGTATGGGCAAGCATAGCCTTCTATATGGTTTTCGTTCACTAAGTTTGAACTTTATTACCGGTGAATTTTGTGCCCATTTGTCCGCTCTTATGATAAATGAGTCATTTTCACCATAGAGGTATCCACAAACATTTGAGCAAAATTAGGAAGTTAGTATAAATGAAAAAATCCGAAGAATTACGTAAACAGATAGTTGAAATCCTTAAAAAAGCAAGCCCTAATCATTTGCGGCTCAATGAATTAGCTAAACAGTTGAGCATTGCTGCTACTTCCAAAGAATACAGCGATCTCAAGTCTGCCATTGACTATTTGGTGCAAAACAAGGAGATACATAAATCCACGCGCCGCCGTTACAGTTGGAAGCCCGTCGGTTTTTCCAATGAGTTCAAGGGCATAATTCGCATAGTGCAAAACCGCGGTGTGATTGAAACAGGCGATGCCGATTTCCCGATTGTCTATTGTAAACCTGCTCATTGCGATACGGCTCTTGATGGCGATACTGTGACCGTGAAATTACTTGCTTTGAAAAAAGACAAGCGTCCTTATGGTGTGGTCACTTCTGTTGTTTCGCGCAATGAATTGCTTATTGGGGGGAAAGTAGAGCATGACGGCGACTTTTTCTTTGTCATTCCCGATGATGATGATAAGTATTTGGTTGATTTTCTTGTCCATCACCGAAACTTGAATGGTGCAAAGCATGGCGATAAAGTGATTGCTCGTTTTTTACGTTGGGATAATCCCCATAAAAGTCCCGAAGTGGTCATTGTGGAAGTGCTTGGTAATTCGGGTGATATTGCTGTTGAGCTGGATGCCGTTTTGCGTGAATTTTCTTTGAATGCTAGTTTCCCGCCTGATGTGGAAAATGAAGCCAAAGACGTAGCCAAAATCCCACCGACTCGCGCACTCAAAGATCGTCTCGATTTACGCAAAACATTGGTCATTACTATTGACCCCGACGATGCGAAAGACCACGATGATGCTCTTTCTTTGATACCTTTGGACAATGGTAATCAATTGCTTGGAGTGCATATTGCCGATGTCAGCTATTATGTACGTGAAGGTTCTGCTTTGGATAAGGAAGCACTCCGCCGCGGCAATAGCACCTATCTTGTGGACAGAGTTGTGCCGATGTTGCCGGAATCTTTATCCACCAATATTTGTTCTTTGGTGCCTCAGGAAGTACGTTTAACATATAGCGTCATGATGGAAATGACTCCTTTGGGGGCTGTAGCTTCGTATCAAATTGTCGAAAGTATGATAAAAAGTGAAAGGCGTTGTACCTATAATGAAGTGCAAGCAATGATTGATGCGCCCGATACAACACTCAAAGGTAAAAATGCTGCGGTACAAGACTTGGCTTTACGACTCAACTCTTTGGCGCAAATACTCCGTAAAAAACGTTTCCGCCAAGGAGGAATTGACTTTGAAACCAAAGAAATAAAATTTATTCTCGATGAACATAAAATTCCTGTGCGTGCTGTTCTCAAATCACGTACCGATGCCACATCCTTAGTAGAAGAATGTATGCTCTTGGCAAATAAAGTTATTGCCGCACATATTCACACTGTGCAAAAAGAGAAAAAAATAAAAGGAAATTTACCATTTGTCTATCGCGTGCATGATAAACCCGATATGGAAAAATTGCGCGATGTCTTGCGTTTTGTCGGTACGCTCGGGATTAAAACAAAAACACAAAATCTTAACTCCAAAGAAATACAAGCAATTATTAAAGCTGTGGAAAATTTACCAGAACGTGATGTCATTAATCAATTTTTATTGCGGTCTATGGCAAAAGCTATCTATTCCGACAGTAATATTGGGCATTATGGTTTAGGATTTAAAGATTATGCGCATTTTACATCGCCTATTCGCCGTTATCCCGATATTATGGTGCATCGTTTATTAAAATATTATGCTGCGAATAATGAATATCACCATGCTGCACTCTCAGAATTACGTCGTTGGGTGGAAGTTGGTGCCGAGCATTGTTCATTGACCGAAAGAGTGTCCGTCGAAGCAGAAAGAGCTTCAATCAAAGTGGCACAAGTAGAGCTTGCACAGCGGCATTTTGGTGAAATATTAACAGGAACGGTATCGGGAATTGTTAATTTCGGTTTATTTGTGCTTGTTGATGGCTTGGGTATTGAAGGATTAATCCCTTTGCGTGATATGGCGGGTGATTATTATATTTTTGATGAGAAGAATTTTCGACTTATCGGGAAAAGAACCCATAAAGTATTTCGTATCGGCGAGAAAGTCAATATTCGCATTGCACGTATTAATCAAGATAAACGCACGATAGACTTCCATTATATAGATGATACCAAAGTTGAGTAAGTTGTACGTTGGATTATTTCTATAACTATGATTATATAAATGAGATTATACGAATTTATAAGGAAAAATATCATGAAAACAGGTATGATGTTCTTCATTCTGTGTTGGCTTATTGCATCTTCAGCCTATTCTCAAGACTGGAAGATTATTCGTGGAAGTGATGAACTGAAAGAGGAAAAAGATATAGATGAGCGTAAATTTGTTTGTACAAACTTAGGTTGTTATGTTTTGTTTTCAAATAAATTAATGATAAGCAGTGATGGCTGTCGTACATGGCAACGCAGTTCATTAGATAAAGATTATCCTGATTATGAATTTAAGGGTATGGAGTTTTTTGATGATTTTTATGGTGTGATTTCTGCAGAAAAAAAAGATGAACCTTACCGTGGTTTTATACTACGTACAACGAATGGCGGGAGAACATGGGGCAATGTATTTTATTTTGATAACGGTTACTTGATGAGATTTTCGTATGTGAATTATAATACTATGTTTGTCTCGGCAGGTTACCATACTTTTAATGGTTTTGTTGCATATGATGTGTATAAATCAACTGACAAAGGACTAACATGGGATTCAACATTGTCATGTCTTAGTTGCTCACTTTTCTTTAATAATGATAGTGTAGGGCTTATTAGTTTTGCAAATCCGTTAATTGGCCGAAGATGGAGTATAATTCGAGGCAATTCTTTTAACAGTCAAGGTGATTTTACTCTTCCCAACTTTGTTTTTAATAATTCGAAAAACTGGAAAGTTGTATTTGATACAATGATGTATGTATTTGATGAACAATTCTCAATGACTGATTCGATGAAATTTTCGAGTAATCACATGGCAAGTTATTCTCAACCTGCTGCGAGGGTAACAAGACTTTTTAATATTGATTATGGTCTTTTCGCTTATTTTACTAGTAAAGTCTATGAAACGACAGATGGTGGCTTGACATGGAAACAAGTGTTTGATGCCTCTCCTTATACTATATTGCCTGAGTTCTATTATACTCCATGGGGTATTATAGGAAGAAGTTCCGGTGATAATATGTTTATAATTAATGATTCCAAAAGAAATCCAACATTGATAAATACGGAACAGCTTGATATATATCCCAATCCATCCTCATCCGCAATTTCAGTGACTATTCCCTCTGTGGAGGTTGTTATATATTCAACGCTTGGCGAAGCTATAATACGTGTGCAAGATAAATATGAAAACATAGATATTCAGAATTTGAGTACAGGGTATTATATCGTGAAAGCAGTTACGCCGATTGGTGTATATTATAATTCCTTTGTGAAAGAGTAAAAAACATATATAGTTTGCTCATCAAGAATACTCATAATGAATAGAGTGTTGATGGGCGGTATCATCTTTAGTGACTAAATATAATATTATGCTTCCATTATATAGATGATACCAAAGTTGAGTAAGTTGTAGTAAAAGATACTTTTGATTGAATCCTAAACCGAAGGAAAATATACATTATGACAGCCGAAGAATTTGTGAAAAAAAATAATGAAGAGATTATACCTCTCATTAAAGAAATAGATAAAAAGTATAGAGAAGAATCTTTAGCAGAAGATTCATACGATGTATTCTATTATAAAAAAAGAGATACCACATATATAGTAGATCATGAACATCAAGATGAGATATTTCAGCTCATCAGACATTATGATGTGAAATCCACATATCGTCTTATGGATACTATAAAGTTGGGAGACAATGAATCCAACAGACATGCGGCTCAATATATTCCACAGGGACGAGGATTAGTATTTGGTAAAGCATCTATTTCCCCGGCTATTGTGAATATACACACCGGTGAAATAGAAATACATAGTTCGGGTCAAACTATGTTCTCCGATATAGTGAGTATTAATACATTTATAAAGTGTGCCAAAGATGGGGCATCCTTCTTAGACGCTGTAATTATGTATTTACCGGTTTATTATGAAGCCGTAGAATCACTAAGAAAAAGAATGGGGGTCGGAAGACCTTTCAATGATCAGGAACGACGGATGCTGATGTCTGCACTACCAGATGTTCTACGTTTAGCAGGTGGCAAACACTATAATTTGTTCTGGGATAATTATATTTGTGGAAAGAATTTAGTAAGAGCAATCAAGTTCCAATAATATTATATTTTTTTCACTTATTTTATCCTATCAAATGACAGCACATGACTATATAGAAAAAATTAATGATTTAAGGTACCATAAAGAATACATGGTTTATCCTCGATCTCAACCTTTGGAATATAATATACCTTTGGAAGATGAAATTATCAATCTCATTAAATATTATAATGTAACTAGAGAAGAAAATCGTGCATCAGGAGGAAGTCCCTATTTCCTGTTACAGTTGGTTTATCGTACACAAATCACTTGTGAAAGCATTAATCCACTCATGATTATTGACTACAGTATATTAGTAAATGGTGCGATTCCTGTGGCTACAACCACGGAAGTTTATTCAACTTTTGTAATTAATGTAAGAACGAAGGAAATTGAATTATGGGTTAATGAAACAATAGCGCCGATGTATAAGCCGGAAATTACGCGTTGCGCACTCAATGGTGAAAAATTCTTAGATGCTTCTTATCGGTTGTTTTATGAATACATTGAATTCTGGAAAAATTACTCAGGTAATCCTAATAAATTTGGAAAAAAATTACATGCTCACATGGTTAAAAATATACCCGTATTCGCCAAAGTTGCAGGGAGCAACGATTATCAAGATTTTTGGGGACTTTGTGTCGAGTGGGGATGCTACCAAGGGATTCCATTTAAACAGTACTGATAATTATTGCTAATAAATACAGTATAATAAATTTAAATTTTTAAAATATGAAAAAAGAAAATAATTATAATTCAGTTGATTCTTCGGAATTGTTCTCATCCAATTATAGAGAACAAATCCTGGATTGTGATGTACCTACACGTAATAGGTTTGGTGAGTTTAATGAAGATGGAATTATATTGTTTATTAAAACATATAAAGTGTGTGAATCTGATGCACTTGCTGATCCTGATAATATTGCATTGTTTGAGCCGATTATAGGGGTGCCGCTCTATTATCATATTCTTGATCCACGTTTGAATGTCACGGACTATCTATGTCTCTTAAATCAATATCTTCCCGTAGGCCATTTCAAGGACAAAGGATGGCTTGCGATAAGTGTATATGATAGTGAAATATGTTTGTTGAGTGTTGAGAGTATTCATTCCGGTCTCAATTTTGAAGGTTATCGTTGTGCTATTGATGGGAATGCCTTTATCCGTGCCGGTTTCTATTTTTCTCGTATTTGTCTTACCTTTGAAAAGAATTATCAAGATAATAGTAATGAATATGCGAAGCAATTATATGATTACATTTTATTGCATATCGAACACATAATAAAGCTGGCGGCAGGACATGATCAATCTTTGTCAAGGGAAGAGTGGGATAAAATAGTTGATGGTGATGAGTACAAAGAATTTTGGAAATTCTGTGCGGATATAAGTTCCAAGAATTTAGAGAAACGATATCTTGAAAAGAATACAACAAAGCTAAGTTCAACAGATACTCTGACATCAAAGGAAACACACACAGAAAGGCAAGACACACTCAAA
>JAFLBY010000162.1 GCA_017302855.1 Candidatus Kapaibacterium sp. | reverse complement strand
CTTTTGCCTTGTCTATGGCGGCAAAGCACTCGTCTAAAATGGAAACAATGCGTTGTTGTTCGGGGAGGGGAGGAAGGGGGATTTGAAAGTTATTTATTTGTTCGGTGCTTAGATTTGGTTGTGCTGCTCCTGCAGCAATTCTTAAACTTTCTTCAACTTTTGTAGTAAGGAAGTAATAAAGAAACGCTTTGTTCAATTGTTTCTTCGGAATAAATTTTCCTACTCGTTGATTTAAATAAAAAACTGTTTCACTATTGTTAATACCCAACTTACCCGTTGTTGCACCTGACATTGCAATGAGTAAATCACCTTGATAAACTTTGAACCTATCTAAATTCACTTTGTAATCTTTAGTATCAAAAAATACAAGTTCATTTGTATCTATTTCATCATTTTGAATATTCGTAATACGCAAAATTGGTAAGCCATTTTCTTTGTATGTTTTACTTTGAAATGCAAATCCATTTTGAAAGTCGCATACATCCCCTAACTTCTTTATTTCCCAACCTTGATTCATATTGTCAGAACCTTGATTCGTCTGATTTTTTTGATGGGTATGATTTTTTATTTGTATTGTATCAGTTTCTGTTTTTTTCATGGTAATCATTTAATCATAAAAATCATGGTTCAGACTATTTTTGCAATTGAGTTAATAATATTCTCCACTGAGCTTCTGTCCAGCTTTGAAAACGCAAACCACTTTCTGCCCAAATCTTTTAGCGATGCACCTAAATGATATACTTCTTTGCCATCTATAATCAAAAATCGGTCGTGGCTTTGGGCAAAGGTTTTTGCTTCAAAGTTGCCATATTGGGCATTGGCTTTTTGTATATCTAATTGTAGTTGTTTATTCATGTTCTTGGTGAGCAAGTGCACTTTTACGCCTTTGTTCTTTTTGGCTAAATGGGTAAGGGTGTTTTCGTCTATATAATTATCAATCAGCACAATGCTTTTCTTTGCTGAGCGGATAATTTTTGAGGCGAGTTCGTAGGCATCAAATATTTGTCCGTCAAAAAATATGCCTTGCGTGGGAATGAGTTGTGTATTTATTTGAAGGTCTATTTGGTGTACTTTTTCTGTTAGTGCCTGAACATTGTCCTCAATTCTGTTCATGCGGTTATTGATGGCGTAACCTTTGAGAAGATACTCTTTCAGCACACGTGTAGCCCAAATACGGAACTGAGTTGCACGGACAGAATTTACTCTATAGCCAACCGATAATACCGCATCTATATTGTAATATTTAACCTTAGAGATTTGAGTTTTTCCTTTTATGGCACCGTGTTGAGTGGTATGTTCCATTATGGAACTAACCACATTTTCTTCCAATTCGCCCGATTTAAAAATATTACCCAAATGCTTGGTAATAGCAGGGCGCTGTGTGTCAAACAAATCAGCAATTTGTTGTTGTGTAAGCCAAATAGTTTCTGTTTTTTCGTCAAATCTTACCTCAATATGTTTGGCAAGTTCATTGGGGCGATATAAAATAATTTCGTCTTTCATCATTAAATAAGGGATTTGATGGCTTCCAAAATTTCTGTACTTTCTTCATCTAATGCTTTCATTTCTTCCAAAATTACCTGTGGTTGGCGAAGTGTTACTTCTTCTTTTTTGTTCGGGTTCTTTACGCTTAAATCGTAATTACTATACGCATTGCAATGCGTCTGTACGTCTATGCTCCAAGAATTGGGGCTGTCGGCTTTTGTTCTTTGGAGTTTTATGAACTCGGCTAAATCATTTTCATTTAGTGGGTTGGTCTTGCCTAAATTACGGTCAAGGTTTAACTGGTAAAACCAAATTTTTTTGGTGGGTTTTCCTTTTTCAAAAAACAACACTACGTTTTTTGTTCCTGAACCTTGATAAACATTGCCCGGTAAATCTAACACAGTGTGTAGATTGCAATTTTCCAATAAGGTTTTGCGTATGGCAACAGTGGCATTATCGGAATTACTTAAAATTGTATTTTTTAGAACAACAACCCCGATTCCTCCTGCCTTTAAGATTTTAATATAGTGCTGCAAAAAAAGTGAAGCGGTTTCGCGTGTTTTAATCGGGAAATTTTGTTGCACTTCGATACGTTCTTTTCCACCATTCGGAACCGCGGAAAGCGCTACATCATATCGGTCTTTTTCCTGTATGTCGGCAAGGTTTTCGGCAAGTGTGTTGGTGTGTATGATGTTGGGAGCTTCCACACCGTGCAAAATCATATTCATAATGCCAATGATATATGCCAATGATTTTTTCTCTTTGCCGTAAAATGTGCGTTTTTGCAATATTTCCCAATCTTTTGTAGATAGACTGGTACGACCATTAAGGTCGCCCTTACGCAGATAGTCGAATGCTTCGCATAAGAAGCCCGCAGAACCCACAGCACCATCATAAATTTTGTCGCCAATTTTTGGAGCAACCACTTTTACAATCGTAGTAATGAGTGGTCGGGGCGTATAGTATTCGCCACCGTTTCGCCCTGCATTGCCCATATTTTTTATTTTATCTTCATACAGATGGCTCATTTCGTGCTTCTCTGCGTGGGTTCTAAAACGCAACTCGTCAATGCGATTAATCACTTCACGCAAATTGTAGCCACTTTGTATGCGGTTTTTCAGTTCACTGAAAATTTCGCCAATCTTGTATTCAATGGTGTCGGCACTCTCGGCACTTTGCTTAAACTTTTTGAGATAAGGAAAGAGTTTGTTGTTTACAAAATCGGTGAGGTCATCACCTGTCATTGCTTTATGGTGGTCAAGTTTTCCATCTTTACCTTTTGGCATTGCCCACACTGTCCATTGAAATTTCTTTTCTAAGATAGGGGTGTAGGTTTTGCCTGTGAGTTCGGCTGCTGTGGCACGGTCGCGTTCCAAGTCGTCCAAATATTTGAGAAACAAAATCCAAGAGGTTTGCTCCACATAATCTAATTCACTGCCGCAACCTGCGTCTTCGTGAAGAATGTCATCTATATTTTTAAAAGTTTGTTCGAACATTGTGTATTCCAAAATTATTTTAACGGGTTAAACGAGATTCACGATACATTTTCTAAGTTGTTTACTTCCATTGTCTTAGCGTTTTGATGATTCATGGAAATTATCACGGTTTGGAAAATAATTGTTCAAAACTACAAAACTTTAGTAAGACATAAAAAAAAGTCCGCCAAGAAATTCCTGACGGACTTAATTTATTGAAAGAGCAAAAAAATTATTTGCCTGTAAAAACGGGTGCTCTTTTTTCGATAAATGCCGCTACGCCTTCACTGTAATCTGCTGAATCTCCGGCTCTTTGTTGATAATCGGCTTCCATTTCCAACATTTCTTCTAAGGAAGCTGTCATACCTTTTTGTAACATTTTTTTGACAAAGCCGAATGTTTGTGTCGGACCCGAAGCATAGTGTTGTGCAATGGTGTCCACTGTATGGTTAAATGCTTTCGGATGGCAGACCGAATTAACCAGACCTAAGTGCAAAGCAGTGTCGGCATCAATAGGTTTATTGAGTGTTGCAAATTCAAAAGCTTTTGCATAGCCAAGCATTCGCGGATAAAAAAATGTAGCACCGGAATCGGGCACTAAAGCAATGCCGATAAATGCTTCTACTAATTTTGCCGATGCAGACATAATACGCATATCACACGCTAAAGCAAGCGATAAACCTGCACCCGCAGCAACACCATTGATGGCACATATCACAGGTTTTGGAATTTCACGAATTGCACGAATAATCGGATTATAGCGACGTACCAAGGAGTCGGTAAGATTTCTTTTTCCACCGCTCTTGGGTGCATCTTTTAAATCTTGACCCGAACAAAATGCTTTACCTGCACCGGTGAGTACTATGGCGCGAATATTATCATTGGAAGCGGCTTCTGCAAAGGCATTTTGTAATTCCGCAGTTAATTCTTCATTGCAAGCATTGTAAGAGTCCGGACGATTAAGTGTTATGGTGCAAACACCATTTGTTAATTCAAAAAGTATAGTATTGTAATTCATATTTTTCAAAAATAAGTGGGGGAGTGATAGAAATTATTGACCTTTCCACGTAGGAGTTCTTTTTTCGATAAAAGCATGCATTCCTTCTTTTTGATCTTCGGTAGCAAAAAGCATATAGAAATTTTTGCGTTCAAATTCAAGCCCGCCTTCTAATGTTGAACTAAATGATTTCAACACAGATTCTTTAATTAATTGAACGGCAATCGGTGGTTTTGAGGCAATTTCTTGTGCTAAAGCAATTGCTTCTTGAATAAAGGATTGCACGGGCACGACTTTATTGACTAATCCTGCTCTTAAAGCTTGTTGAGCATTTATCATACGTCCTGTCAAACATATTTCCATTGCTAATGCTTTACCGACGGCGCGAGTAAGCCGTTGAGTGCCTCCGGCACCGGGCATAACGCCAATATTTATTTCGGGTTGTCCGAATTGTGCTGTTTCGCTTGCAATAATCATATCGCAGTGCATTGCTAATTCACAACCTCCGCCAAGAGCAAAGCCGCTGACAGCAGCAATAATCGGTTTTTTAAAAGTACGTATTTTTTCCCAACGAGAAAATTGATCGCGTTTGAGCATTTCAATAGTGCCGGCATCACCCATTTCGCCAATATCAGCACCCGCCGCAAATGCTTTTTCATTGCCATGTAAGACCACGCAACGAATATCATTATTTTGTTCAATACTTTCTAATGCTTCGACAATTTCTACCATTGTCTGCAAATTAAGAGCATTAAGAACTTTGGGTCGCGATAATTGAATTGCAGCCACACCTGCGACCGGTGTTGTGACAGTAATACAAGTAAAATCCTTCATAGTAATATTTAAAGTGATTGAATAATTTCGACAGCCATTGAATATTTTTTTGCCGGTGGCATAATATACACTCCTGCAATATCTTTTTTTGCTTTTTGTAATAATGTTCTTGCAATTTCCATTCCTTTTACAGCGGCATGTTCTATTGTGTGAGAATTATCCGCTATTGTTTTACGTACCCAATCGGGGACAACCATTCCCGGCACTTCATAGTGAAGAAATTCAGCATGACGCAATGACCGTAATGGAATAATACCGAGAATAAAATGAAATCGTAAATGTTTGGTTCGTTCAAGAAATTCTTCAAGAACGCCATACTCGAAAATTGGTTGAGAAAATGCGACGGTAGCACCTTCTTGTATTTTTTGTTCAAAACGTCTGATTTCTCTCTCAATATTATGCGATGTGGGATTTACGGCACAGGAAATAAGGAAATTCGTTTTTTTTCCGATAGGATTGCCATGTAAATCTTCGCCATTATTCATTTTATTAATGGTACGAATTAAACCGATGGCATCAAGATCATAAACGGAGGTTGCATTGGGGAAATCACCGATGCTTGTCGGATCACCCGTAATGGCAAGAATATTACGAACCGATAAAGCGTCCGCACCAATTAAATCAGCTTGAATACCAACCATATTTCTGTCGCGACAAGCAAAATGGGTTATACATTCAATACCTGTACGTTCTTGCACTAAGCGTGATAAAGCAATGGGATTAATTCTGACACGCGCCCTTGCTCCGTCGAAAATATTGATTGCATCCACACCATGTTCTTTTAAATAAAGTGCAGTGTTGACAACATTGTCAATATCTAATCCGCGAGGTATTTCAATTTCGACAGTCGAAACAAATTCTTTTCCTATTTTTTGTGCAAAATGGGAAGGTGTAGCATTTGTGTCAAGCGATGAATCAATGATTTTGGGTGATTTGATTATGACTTTTCCCTCACCGATTTTATGTAATGCCGCAACGTCAGCTATTGCACGAATATGCTCGACGGATGCACCGCCATCTGCTCCGACAATTCTTGCTCCTTGGGCAATACATTTTTTTACAACATGAGCCACATATTCGGGTTCGGCATTATAGAGTGCTTTGCCATCTTCAAGTACAGGTATGGCTGTGTCGGGTAATGCGACCAAAGGAATATTCGATGCAGAAATAGCTTTCACAATGTCGAACATTCTTTGTGGTCCGACCGTACTATTTGATCCGAGTGCAATCACGTCATTATGTTCAAGCCGCTGCGCAATATCGGCAGGGAAGGAGGTAGCCAATACACTTCCATCTTCGGGAAAGGTTTTGCAAGCAATCATCGGGAAATTGGGATTGACAAATTTTGCCGCCTGTATAGCAATTTCCAATTCCTCAATATCAATAAATGATTTGAACATAAGGCAATCGGGCTGACCGTCGAGAAGCGCGATAATTTGTTCTGTAAATACTTGGAAGGCTTCTTCTTTCGTGAGTGTACCTACGGGCGTGAAGAATTTACCTGTCGGACCAACTACTGCCGCAACATAACAACGGTGCAAAGCAACGCAACGAGCAATCCATACGCCTTTTCGGTTAATTTCATAGACTTTATCGGCAAGTCCATGCTGTTCCAACATTAAACGATTGGCATTGAGGGTATTTGTTTGCAATAATTCCGCACCTACTTCCATGAAATCACGATGTATTTGCTCCACTGACACAGGATTTTTGAGATTATACACATCAATCGGTATTTCCGTAAGCCCGCGTTTCGACAACTCAATGGAGAGTGAACCATCTGTGACGATGGCGATGTCTTGTGAAAGTCGTTCTTGGAGAGTAGTTTTTACTTTTGAACTGTATGATAAACTTTTCAAGTATTCTCCGAGGTTTGTAATGGTGTTGGTAACTCTAATGATAGAGCCGATTGCGGGAAATATGTCAAATAGAGCGAACAGAGCAATAAACCTATGTCTTCAAAAATTTTTTTCCATCCGACGGTTGAAACCTCTGCTACGGCTGCATCGGATTGAGAAAAACAACCACAGGAGATATTGAATCCTCGTATCATGGCGGAAGCAATGAGTATGATAAACATGATGAGCATGCCGGAGGTGAGTATAGAAGCTGCTTTGACTCTGACCCCCAAAAGAAGCAAAAGCCCTACAACAAATTCAAGCCAAGGTAACGTTAATGCAACGATATTGGTTAGACTATAGGGAGGTATATGGTAATTGGCAACATTTTTGGCAAATTCCGCCGGCTGCGCAATCTTATCTACGGCAGCGGCGATAAACAAAAAGCCGATAAAAAGCCGTATAAGTAATGATAAGTAAGGGTTTGCAAGAATATCTTTCATTGAATGAACTCCAAAATATGTACAAAATTATGGATTTTCAGTAGAGAACGCCTTGATGATGATTGTGTTGTATTGAGTGTTCACTATCATCATGTTCAGAGCGGAGAAGAATAGATATGTCATTACTTATGAAAAAAATAGTAAATTCGACAAAAATTTTGGAGTAAATCTGATGTTCGCAATTCGTTATTTGATGTGTTGTATCTTTGCAGTCATTGTTTCGGAACCTATGACTGCACAATGGTCTCGATTAATTGATGCCCCCACCTATGGCTTTGCCGTAAATCCCAAAAACCCAAATACGATCTATGTTGGGGGATTGGGACGAAAACTTTACCGGACCGATAATGCCGGAAAAACATGGGATACTTTAGTTGTGGAATTTGAAACAGGTACATCCCGCTTTACTAATGTTGTTGTCAGTGAAGCAGACACATCAGTCGTGATTGTTGCAGGTTTAGGGTTCGGTACAGTGCGTCGAAGTAATGATCGCGGGAATACATGGAGTACGGTAATCGAAACTCTTAGTCCATACTTTGCTCCGAGTGAAAGTATTTATACAGTGCCGGATAATCCTTCAACAATGATTGCAGGGGAACTTACCTCACGGATTATTCGAA
>JAFLBY010000161.1 GCA_017302855.1 Candidatus Kapaibacterium sp. | reverse complement strand
GATGGTGTGAATCAAACACGCACAATGTCTGTAGTACAGTAAAGCAATAACTCATCGTCATGGTGAGTGTAACCTTCATGAAAACGCCTCTTGGTATCTATCCCAAGAGGCGTTTTCTGCTTTAAGACTATTGTAATTTTTACAATACTACTCAATAACATTAACTATTGAGTATTTTTGTACATTCTCTGAGAACAGTGTAATGAATTTAGCAATAATGTTGATTGTACAATAAGAGAAATCAAAATTCAATATTGGCGATGATACTCTATGGCTGCGACAAAAAAGAATGCAAAAAAGAAGAAAGAGGAGAAAAAGCCGCTTTACAGCGATTATCCAATCAAAGCGTTATTCCAGTTTAGCGTACTTGTTGCTTCAATTTCATTTGTGTTGTATTATGTTTCTAATCCAAATGACATAGTCGGTATATTTTTCAAATCATTCTTAATTTTTAGTGCCGTCGCAATTGCGGGAGGTATAGTCCTGGTTGCCGTATTTACAGTACTTGGCAATATGCGCGAGAAAGAACATCAGCAATATATTGAAGAATTGAAGCAAGAGGCAGAGCGAATTCAAGAAGAACGCAGACAAAGGTTGTTAGAGATACAAAACGCTCAAGCAAATGCTGCAGGTAATAATGAGAAAGAGTTATCCGAAAATTAGACAAATTAGAATAGGGATTACTGTAAATGTCAGGGTTACAACAACAACTTACGGATGATGAGCTAAAACTTACTTGGAGTGAGTTTCTGTCAACGCATAGCCGAGAATCGCGTCATCGGCTTATGTTGCATTACATCTGGTTGGTGAGATATGTTGTGAATGGCTTACATATTCCTTCACATTCAATATTGTCTGAACAAGACTTTATAAGTTTTGGCATTGTTGGCTTAAATGAAGCATTAGATAGATTTGAAGCCGAGAGAGGATTAAAGTTCGAGACCTTCGCCATGCCTCGTGTAAAAGGTATGATTTTAGATGAATTGCGAAGGTTGGATTGGCTCTCACGTTCGGCACGTAAAAGAGTTCAAGAGTACCTTGCCGCGGCTGATGCGCTTCGAAGCCAAGAAGGGCGAGAAGTTACATCTGAAGAAATACGCCAAAAGTTAAATGTGACACAAGACGAATATCAGAGCTACCTTTCAGCAACTGCCGCTTCAATTTCTGCATTATCGCTCTACAATGGAGTACCTACACATTCCGTGGACGAGGAAGAATCCGTACCGAAAGAGATTGAAGACCCTGATTGGAATGATGTGTTGCAATCTTTGCAAGATGAAGAGCAACAAGAATTTATTGTCCGATATTTGGAAAAGCTGCCGGAAAAAAAACGATTAGTTATGTCTTTGTATTACTATGAAGAACTTACCTTTAAAGAAATCGGCTTGCATCTGAATGTGACTGAGAGCCGGGTATGCCAAATCCATACTCAGACAATTAATGATCTTCGCAAAAAACTGCGGGATTATGACCATGCTTAATGAGAAGATTCGCAAAAAATTGGAAGCTCGTAAAGATTTGCCAACCATTCCGGCAACTGCTGCTGCTGTCTTACAATCTATTGATGATCCCAATGCAAGTGCTGCTTCTTTAGCAAGAATTATCGAGAGAGACGTTTCATTGACTGCGCGTGTGCTTGCTGTGGCAAATTCGCCCTTTTATGGCTTACTTCGCAAAGTCTCTACTGTCGAACTTGCTCTTGTTATCTTGGGTCTTTCGGCGGTGAAAGAGATACTGTTAAGTTTGGTAGTACAAAGAATTTTTGCGACGATGAGGACGGAAGTGCTTGATGTCAGAGAGTTTTGGAATTATTCCGTTTATTGTGGTTCTACCGCTCGCTTTCTTGCTAGAAAATTGGGTTATCGTGTTGCAGGTGAAGCATTTGTAGCAGGGCTAATCCATGACATTGGCATATTAGTCGCAGCGCAGTTTCTCTCCAAGGAATTTGCAGAAGTACGAAAACTCCAACTTCAATCCGGGTTTTCATTCCATGAGGCTGAGATGACAGTCTTTCATAATACACACAATGATATAGGGTTATGGTTTGCGGAACGTTGGAATTTACCGGAGCAATTACGTTGCGCAATTTTCCATCATCATACGAAAGAATGGTCAGATGACCCTTTGCCTGTAATGTCCTTCGATATGCAAAATACTGAGAGCACTTCACAAGCGGAAGTGAAAAGTAAAAAGGGTTCACAAAGAAATGTTGCCATGGAAAATCGTATATTGACCGGGCTTGTCGGATTGTCTGAGTTCTTTGCTACAAATGCCGGCTTCACAAAATGGACATTTGATAATCGCACACAACAACTCTTTATTCCCGAGGATCTTTTGTCCCAAGTACAATCTAAGTTTACGCTGGATGATGAAGACGCTCTTCTTCACTTACTCGAAACACTTAAAACTGAATATGAAGCCGCTTCGGATATGTCCGCTGTGCGATAATGGAGCAATCCATAACATTTTGTCATAGCCTCTTACTGCTAAAAAACGTAATTTTGCAGTGATACACGCTGACTAAGCAGCAAAATCAGCGTTACCTTCCTAGATTATCTATACAAATGATTATGAATGTACGTATTCGTTATACAATAGGATATAGTATTGCAGCATTATTGTGTTCGATCATTGCAATGCCGGTATTCTCACAATCGGGGGGCGCAGATACCTCCCAAAAATCAACCAAACAATTAACACAAACTCTTCAATCTATCATTAACAAAATCGCAGTTAATGGAACTAAAGTAAGTGCAATGGTCTATTCTCTTGACAATAATCAGGTAATTTTTGACCATAATTCACGCCAACCATTAACACCGGCTTCTACAACAAAATTGTTTAGTACATATACAGCTTTGCATCTTATGGGCGGCGATTATAGTATCCCTACAATTGTTGCTACTGACGCACAGCCACAGAATAATGGACTTTTGAATGGAAATGTCTATATTGTTGGCAAAGGAGATGCTCTTCTCACTATCAGTGATATAGAACAATTGGCTGATCAAATTGAGAAAGCCGGAATAAAAAAAATAGTGGGTAATATATATGGAGACGGCAGCTATTTTGATAATGTGACGCAACGCCACATATATAGCGGTGATGGTGAAATCGTTGAACCATTGCCTCCGATTACTGCTCTCGGATTTTATCGTAATTCTATGACTGTCATGGTCTCCGGTGGTAACCCCCCGCGAGTCCAAACAATTCCGCCATCTGATGCCTTTACTTCCACGGTACATCAAACGGTTTTGCGCAAACCAATTGTCAGTAAATATGCCCGGATACACACACAAAAGCGTTCGAGAAGTTTTACAAAAAAAAGTAACGTCAAACAAAGAACAGGAAAAAAATCAGCGATTAACAAAGGATCGGTTAAAAAGAAAATTCGTAAAAATCGTCGCCACGCGATGGCAATTGAGAATCCTGAATTGTGGTTACATCGCCTGGGCGATGCACCACCCCCACCCCGTCGTGTAAAAAACAAATCAAGGGGACCGGCAATACAAATCAATAGCAGTGTACAAAAAGATGGCACACAACACTTTAATGTTGTCGGTTCTTTAGGATCCGGTGGTATCATTTCAAAACATTATGCCATTGCAAAACCCGAGTTGGCTGTTGCCGGTTCATTAGCCAATCGTCTAAAAAGCGGAGGTGTGGAAATTACAGGTACTATTGGTATAAAAAAAATGCCTGAAAATGCGTATATAGTAGGTGAAAGTCGTCGTGCCGTTACCGAAATGCTTAATCTTGTGAATAAAAACAGTGATAATTTTTTAGCAGAACAAACATTTAAAATGATTGGTGGTTTTAAGGGCGGGCAAGAAAACACGGGGCGCATAGCAGCCAAAACAATTACTGATGAGCTTGCTCAATTAGGTATTTATACAGAAGGTGTTTGTATTAATGACGGCTCGGGATTATGTAGGAAGAATTTAGTGTCTGCCAAAACTGAAGTGGATTTACTGACAAAAGCAGCACAATCTGATTTTGCACAGCAATTTCATAATTCCTTGTCTATTGCAGGGGTTGATGGCACATTGCGCCGCAGAATGATTGGAACAGCGGCTCATAATAATGTACGTGCAAAAACAGGAACATTACGTAATGTCAGTGCGCTTGCAGGATATGTTACAACTCGCGATGGTGAAAAATTATGTTTTTCTATTATTTGGAACGGAGGAAATGTCGGTTCATATAAAATGGCGGAAAATATGTTTGCTATTGCCTTGGCTGAGTTCTCTCGTACGAATGCAACATCATTAGGAACTACGGAATAATTATTTTTTTACTATTTTTCTTTTTTTTGCTTTTTCTCTAAATTCTTTTGGTATTTTACCTGACAACAATATCTTTTCAATTGTCTTTTTTGCCGATTCAAAATGTGTTTTACGGATTTTACTTTTAATAAGTAAAAGAGCGGGTATGGCAACCGATAATTCTGTTATTCCCATACCGATAAGCAATGAGGTAATGGTGTTCCATGCTGCTAATTCACCACATAAAGAAATTGGAATTCCATTGGCTTTGGCTCCGGCAACTGCATCATACATAAATCGTAAAACAGCCGGGTGTAATTCATTAAACATATCGGCTACATATCCGTTATTCCTGTCCGCGCCCAAGGTATATTGAGCAAGGTCATTCGAACCAATACTGAAAAAATCTGAGTATTTTCCCAAATCGGCAGCAATACAACATGCAGCAGGCGTTTCTATCATAATACCTACCGGAATATGTGTGTCATAAGGTATATGCGCTTCTCGTAATTGATGCTTTACGATATCTATGATTTTTTTTGCTCGTTTAATTTCTTTAACATGTGATATCATCGGTAGCATTATCTTAATGTTTTTGTGATGCGAAGCCCGTAAAATAGCGCGAATTTGGGTGCGAAATATTTTTTTGTTCCCCAATAAAAAACGTATGCCTCGATAACCGAGAGCCGGGTTCTCTTCACGTTTGACTCCTCCTTTTTTGTCGCCACCCACATCAAAGGTACGAATAGTCACCGTATGAGGATACATACGCTCGGCTATTTCTTTATACCATTGGTATTGTTCATCTTCCGAAGGAAAACTACCGTCACTTTTTACTAAGTACTCAGTGCGTACAAGACCAATGCCTAAAGCCCCTGACATTATTGCAGCATCCACTTCTTCGAGTGTTTCGATATTTGCCGATAGTTTTATTGGATGTTTATCTGTTGTTTCACAAGGCAATTCGATAATTTGTCCAAGAGCTTTTTGTTTTTTTTGCTCTTTGACTTGTTCTTGTTCATAATCCAATAATGTATGTGCAGACGGATTAATAACAACAGTGCCTGAATAACCATCACAGATAACAGTGCAGCTTTCCGGAATTTTTTTTGTGATATTGGGTATGCCAATAATTGCAGGAATGCGCAAGGAGCGTGCTAAAATCGAAACATGCGATGCGATGCCCCCTATTTCAGTGATAATAGCCGACACACCTCTTTTATGTAATTCCAATAAGTCTGTGGGAGTAATGCTATGAGAGATAATTATTGCACCGCTGTTGATATCGTTAAGGGGTTTTCTTTTGCCTATATGGACAAGCAATCGGTGGCGCACATGGTCCAATTCTGCGGATCTTTCGCGCATTGCTTCGTCTTTCGCATTCTGAAAAAATGAGCACTGAGCGTCAAATTCATCTTCGATTGCTTGAACAGCAGAGCGTGTCGTATATATTCTTTTTGTGATTGCTTGTTGTAATGTTGGGTCTTGTAAAATCATTGAATATGTTTCCATAATTTCCTGCACCTCCGTTTCATGTTCATCATGGATAACAGTTCTCAATTCTGCAAGACTTTTTTCAATGGCAAGAGTAAATTTTTCAATTTCAGAAGGTATTTTTTCCGGAGAAACCTTTATGTTTTTCGATTGACGTAATTTTTTAATCACAACAACATTGTGAGAACAAATTGCTATACCAGCCGATGCCGGTATGCCTTTTAATAATCTTTCAGCAGCGGAGTGATGCTTTTGAAGCGATAATTCTGATAATTCTGTCATACGGATATTTATACCTAAAATTAATGATAAATCGTACAAGGCAATGCTTGCATTGAATTATGCGTGCGTATAAGTACTGTGTATAGACCTGAGACAATATGCCGTATATCCCATGAATATAAAAACTCTCCCGCGGGAATAAATCCTTCATGAATAATTGCTATTTCTTTGCCTTGATTATTAAGAATTGATATGTGATAATGTTGATTCTGTGGATTAAATAATGACACAGTAATACTATTTTGTGCCGGATTTGGATATATCCTTGATGTGTTGAATTGTGATGTCGCATCGGATACTGATGTAAGATAATTAGTCCTCTCTGCTAAAATAGCAGAATCAGGGTCAATAATTACATCAGTGACTGGAAAGGTTGTTTCAAATACAACGGTTTGTTTGCGCTGATTATTAAGAAATATTTTACGTTCAGCAGGAATGCCTGAGCCGCTTTTTGCACGTAATTCTAATGTTAAAGGCATAATAAAAACATTCGGGACAAGATTGCCTGATTGATTTTGTTCTACGGTGATGCTTGTGCTGAAGTTACCATTACCATCGGGAGTTGAGCTTGCTGAAACGCTATACACGGGGTGTCCCGCAGAATAAAGCCATTGCGTAAAAAATTGCTCCCATGTCATTCCGTCAAGTTGGATTTCTTGTTCTAAATGCTGTTGAAGCTCTGCGGTCTCAGCAGAACCGAAGCGGTGCTTATTGATCCATGAGCGTAAAGAAGTAAAAAATTTCTCATCACCGGACACCTTGCGCATCATGTGATAAACCCAACCCGCTTTGCAATACGTGGTGGCATAATTAAAAATTCGTTCAAGTGGAATGCCCCACACAGGAGGCTGCGGTCCGGAATTTATATAAGCGTCTCTTCGTATATTCATGTGATGTATATACATATCATTCCCGCCCCATGATTCATACCATAATGCTTCGCCCCAAGTTGCTCCTCCTTCATTGAGCCATATATCTTTCCATGTTGCGCAAGTGACTAAATCACCCAACCATTGATGAGCCACTTCATGAGCGATGCCGACAGCACTCCAGCGCCGTGCCCATGATCTGTTCGTTGTTGTCATGGTCTGATGCTCCATACCGCCAAAATTAAATGGTGCAGCCACTGTATGACCGTATTTGACAAATGGATATTCTCCAAATAATCGCGAATAAGCTGCAAGCATACTCGGAGCATCCCCAAAAGTTTGCACGGCATTCATTTCTGCATTATCCTCCGTGTCAGCTTTCATGTCAATGTCCCATACATAGTTATCAATTGGAATTGAATCGTTGGGGTTAGTGACCTTTTTATACCATTGACGAAACATAGTAAATCGCGAGGCATTTGCAACCATAAGATAAGTAGGTATAAGAGTTGTGTCTGACCATAGATAATCAGCATATCGTTTTCCGGTTTGAGTATCTGTGCCCTCAGTAATGGATTGCAAAAGACCATTTGAGGAAACAGAAAATGGTATTTTTTCGCCATCAGTGCGGGGAACACGTACCGTTATGGATGCTCTGGCTTTGTCGTAGGGCGCATCATTGCACGGCATCCAATATTGAGCATTATTGGGTTGATTCATTGTATAAACAATACCTTCAGGATTGACCAATGGCTTGCTGTTCTTATCGGTTATACCGGATGGTTCTCCTTTAGAATATGCATGAAATCCACGATTCGGTCCGCCAATATAGGTGTAATGAACAAAAAGAGTT
>JAFLBY010000160.1 GCA_017302855.1 Candidatus Kapaibacterium sp. | reverse complement strand
TGCAATATCAGGCAAAGCAAGTGCAGTTGCCTCCATTTCATCTGAGGTGGCATTAACAGCAATGAAACATTTTGCCTTTATTTTACTGTTAATCTGGACTATAATTTCTACTTCACTTTTTTGCAATTTTGATTCATCATATATCGGAAATTCTTCAAACCATAATGAATCCGTATTGCCTAATTTATGCCATAGCTCTTCTGCAATATGAGGAGCAAAAGGATAAAGAATTTTGACAAAGTCACGTAATGCAGATAATGGTCTTATGTCCGCTTTTGTAAATTCATTCACAAAAATCATCATTTGAGCTACGGCAGTATTCATAGATAATGCTTCTATGTCTTCACTAATTTTTTTAATTGTGTAATGAAGTACATATTCTTGTTCTTTTGTTAATGGCACATCTTGCACATTTGACAATAAAGTACCATTTTCATCAACAAATAATCGCCAGACTCGATTCAAAAAGCGAAAAACACCCTCCACTCCTTTACTTGCCCAAGGTTTTGCGGCTTCTAAAGGTCCCATAAACATTTCAAAGACACGTAAAGCATCTGCACCAAATTGTGCAACTATATCATCAGGATTAACAACATTTCCAAGACTTTTCGACATTTTACGATTATCTTCTGCTAATATCATCCCTTGATGGAACAATTTTTTAAATGGTTCATTGGTAGAAACATAGCCATAATCAAAAAGTACTTTGTGCCAGAAGCGTGCATATAATAAATGTAAAACGGCATGTTCTGTACCTCCTACATATAAATCTACGCCTGTTTCACCCATCCAATATTTCTCTTTTTCCTCATCACAAAAACGGTTAATATTTTTGGGATCAATATAACGAAGATAATACCAACAAGAACCTGCCCACTGAGGCATAGTATTTGTTTCAATTTTTCCTGTTTTACCTGTTTTTTTATCATAATATTGTACCCAAGATTCAACCGTAGCCAATGGCGATTCACCTGTGCCGGAGGGTTTAAATTCTTGTAATTCAGGTAAAAGCAATGGTAATTCATCATAATCCATTGCGCGTTTTGTGCCGTCCTCAAAAAATAGTATCGGAATTGGTTCTCCCCAATATCGTTGTCTGGAAAAAAGCCAATCGCGCAAACGATATTGAATTGTGCCTTTGCCATTTCCGGAATTTTCTAACCACTCAATTATTTTTGTTTTTGCCTGTGATGTAAGTAAATGATTTAATGAAACTTCATCATTTTCCGATTCAATATTCACCCCATCATCAGTAAATGCGGCTTTACTTAAATCAATTGGATTTTCATCAGAAATTTCGTGACCCACATGAGCCACAACTTGTACGATAGGTAAATTATACTGTTGTGCAAATTCATGATCTCTATCATCATGAGCAGGCACAGCCATTACAGCACCGGTGCCATAGTGACCTAAAACATAATCTGCTATCCAGATTGGAACTTCTTTTCCTGTTGCCGGATTGAGTGCATAACTTCCCGTAAAACAACCGGTTTTTTCTTTTGCTAATTCTGTTCTCTCCAAATCGCTCTTGATAGCCGCTTTTTCTCGATAGTCAGCAATACGGTGTTTATTATCGTCTGTTGTTACTAAAGAAACTAATGGATGCTCAGGAGCAAGTACAACATAGGTTGCACCAAACAAGGTATCGGGACGCGTTGTAAATACAGTAATCTTTTCTTCTTCTCCCAAAACCGGAAAATAAATTTCAGCACCTTGTGATTTTCCGATCCAATTTTTTTGCATTTCTTTTGTGGATGTTACCCACTCAACAGTTTCTAAATCATCGAGCAATCTTTGAGCATATTTAGTAATACGTAACATCCATTGACGCATTGGCTTACGTTCAACAGTGAATCCTTTTTCCTTCCATTCGTCCACCTCTTCATTTGCAAGAACAGTCCCTAATTCTTCACACCAATTCACGGGTATGGAATCAATAAATGCTAAACGATGTTCATCACGATAGCTTTCTATATCAGCCGGCGAAGAAATGTCATCAGGTATTGGTAATTCATCAATCGGACGCGCTTTTTGCAATGTTTCATCAAACCATGAATTATACATAATTAAAAACATCCACTGTGTCCATTTATAATATGCCGGATCGGTAGTATTTATTTCTCGATGCCAATCATACCCAAAACCAAGCATATTGAGTTGACGCTTAAAATTATTCACATTATTCATAGTTGCAATATATGGATGAATACCGTGCTTCATCGAATATTGCTCTGTTGGTAATCCAAAGGCATCAAAACCCATCGGGTGAAGAACATTGAACCCCTTCATTTTTTTATAACGTGCAATAATATCCGTTGCTGTGTAGCCCTCCGGATGACCGATATGTAAACCCGCACCACTTGGGTATGGAAACATATCTAAAATATAATACTTGGGTTTTGTAAAATCATCATGAACACGATACGTTGAATGTTGTTGCCAATGATTTTGCCATTTATGTTCTATTTCTTGAAAAGGATAATGTGACATAGTATGTATGGTTATGAATTGATGAGGACTATATAGTTGATTTTTGAATTATTTTTTTTCTTGCCAGCCTTCTTTACCGACCAAAGGAACAAAACGAAACTCACCTAAATTATGACCCTCATAATGTTCTTGATCTATGCGTCTGACTAATGTGAGCATTTGAGTTTTTTCATCACCGATGGGCAAAATCATTCTGCCGCCAATGCGCAATTGAGCAACCAAACTATTCGGTACATCCGGTGCACCGGCTGTGACAATTATGGCATCATAAGGGGCATTATCTTTCCACCCAATCGTTCCATCTCCTTGTCGAGTAAACACTTGTAACGAAAGTTCTGCTAATATTTGGCGGGCTTGTTTGTAAAGCTCAAAATGTCTTTCAATGGTATATACTTTAGCACCTAATTTTGCCAAAACAGCGGCTTGATACCCACTTCCCGTACCAATTTCAAGAACTTTTTCCCCGGGTTGAATTTGCAACATTTGTGTCATAAATGCAACCGTATATGGTTGAGAAATGGTTTGCTGTAACCCTATGGGTAAAGCAGAATCTTCATACGCTTTTTTTTCAAAGCCACCCCCGACAAATTTTTCTCTTGGCAAAGTATTCATTATTGCCAAAACATTTTCGTCGGTTATTCCACGTAACCGTAATTGATCAATAAGTTTATTTCGTTCTTCGCTTATTATGCTGGATTTAACTGATTGCATATTCTTTTGATTCAAAAAAAATTATACGCCCGCAGCAGCACTAACCTGCTGTTCATTGAGCATTTTTGATAATTGTTCGGATAATTGATTAAATGGTATTCCTATTGACAAGTTACCTTCTTGAGCTAAAGATATTTGCCCTGTTTCTTCAGAAACAACCAATATGACAGCATCCGTTTGTTCAGAAATACCTAAAGCAGCCCGATGACGAGTTCCCAAATTTCTACCATTATACTTTGTTGTTGTACTTAAGGGTAACACACATCGTGCGGCGACTAAAATTTGATTTTCAATAATAACAGCACCGTCATGAAGCGGTGATTTTGGATTAAATATAGATATTAACAATTCTTCGGAGACTTTAGCCTGAAGTGGGATGCCGGTATCAATTGTCATTTTTACATTTTGCGTACGTGTAAACACAATCAATGCTCCGGTATGTCTTTCGGCTAATTCTTTTGTTGCAGTAATCACTTCATCTATTGTTTCAGCAATGCTTTGTCTGATAAATAATCGGAAAAGTCGTGACCTTGTGACAGATAATAATATTCGTCTAATTTCCGGCTGGAACAAAATAATAAATGCAATTAACCAAACATCCGTAATTGTGCGTAAAATCCAATTAAATGCCTTAAAATTTAATGATTCAGTAGCAACAGAAAGCACTAACAGCACCAATAATCCCAAAAGTATTTGTACTGCAACAGTATTGCGCAAAGACCGATAAAGGGCAATGAACACCATACTGACAATGATAATATCAGCCATGTCCACGAGAGTAAACTCTAAGAACCCTATTTTGAACAGTACAAACATTGCATCGAGAAATGATTAATGACTATTGATTTGTATTTTCAATATCTTATTTTTGTGCTTTAGCTTCTGCTTTTTCATAAGCATCAATGATTGCTGCTACCAATCTATGGCGAACGACATCCGATTTATCAAAATAAACAAATCCGATTCCCTCAATCCCTTGCAATATTGATTGTATATGCACCAGACCCGACATAACTGAGCGAGGCAAATCGGTTTGCGTGATGTCGCCGGTGACAATTGCCTTTGAATTTTTTCCTAATCGTGTCAAAAACATCTTCATTTGTGTCGAAGTTGCATTTTGCGCTTCATCAAGTATAATAAAAGAATCATTGAGAGTTCTACCTCGCATATACGCAAGTGGAACGATTTCTATAATCCCTTTTTCTGTCATTGATTTTAATTTTTCCGGTAAGAGCATATCACCGAGGGCATCTAAGAGCGGTCGCAAATACGGTACTACCTTTTCATTAAGATCACCGGGTAAAAATCCAAGTGATTCGCCGGCTTCTACCGCAGGTCTCGATAATACAACTCGGCTGACTTCATTATTTTTCAAAGCAGCTAAAGCCATTGCCACTGCCAAAAATGTTTTACCGGTACCGGCAGGACCAATAGAAAATACAATATCATTTTTTTGTACCTGCCGCCAATACTCTTTTTGAGAAGGTGTTTTTGCAACAATATTCCATTTTCTTCCGGTATAGATAATTCCCTCGGTCGTAACAGAAGAAGCCGCCATTGTTGCCGATTCATTATGAACAAATTGCGTGCGAGCATCAGTAGCCATTTCTATCACATTTGCTACTTGGTCATTGCTAAGTTCCCCTTTTGCTTTTATGATATACTGGAATTCATCAAGGATACGTTCTATCATCTTGATTTCATTATTTTCACCGCGTATTGTGATAGTGTCACCACGCACTGCAATGCTTGCTCCGAATCTTTTTTCTAATTCAGAAATATTGGAATCGTTATAGCCGAGTAGCAATAATGAATCAATATTAGGGTTGATTTTTATTTTTTTTTCGATGAGTTCCATGCCATACAAATTGAGATACTATAAAAAAGCCCCACCACTAAGCTAATGATGGGGCGCACAATCAACGCAGTATAACACTATGCGCTTATTTGCCCGATTTAGGTGCTGTTGCTGTTGCAGCCGGAGTTTCAGCCGGTGTCATAGCAGCTTGGTCTTGATTAGCGTTCATAGCTGCACGTTTTTTTCTCCAATAAGAGCGCTCCGCTTTCATTTCCTCGGAGGTCTTCTCTCCTGCCGGTGGAATCAACAATCGCTGTCCCGGATGAATAATATCAGGATTACGAATTTGATCTGTGTTGGCTTGCCAAATTTTAGGCCACTGGAATGGATCTGCATATATTTCCTGCTTACCGGATATAGTCCACAAACAATCTCTTTCTTTAGCCCATGTTTGTACAATATACTCTTTGGTTTTTTTCTGACGATACAATCCTTTGATGTCGCGACCGGCTTGAACCACACGATTGTAGAATTCAGGCAATATGCTGATTTTAATTTGCTTGAGTTGATTCCATTCATCTTCTAACATTTTGACTTTGTCTTGACGGTCAGCCAAAATGTCATCGCTGAGTGCTTTCATTTCACGTATATTCGCTTCAAGTCTGCCGAGTCTTTCTTTGAAAGCATTAACATCTGCATCGGTAGCACCGATTAAACGATATAAATCTTTGTTGCAATCGGCAACCGCATTGGTTATTCGAGTCAATTCAGCTTCACTCTTTTGTGTTGCAGCTGTAGCAGCATCAAGCTTAGCTTTGAGCTCATTAACTTTGGATTGCCATTCTTTGATACAAATTTCACCTTGATCGCGTGTATAGTTCATCTTCATGAACTCTTCGTTATTTGAGCAATCCGGTGCTTCATCAGCAGCAAATGCCGAACCTATAGAAAAACATGCAATAAGGACTAATAAGAATGAAAATTTCATGGTGTGCTCCTGTGTGTCTCAAATTATTAAAGAAGAAAAATGACAATCATTCCCAAACATTGGGCCATTGTGAAAGTTTTTGATTTACAAAGTTGCGCTTGTCTTCGCAATCCTTGAGATCTTTTTGACGGCTAGCAAGTTCGCGATCAATTTTTGCCTTATCAGCTTCTTGTTTTTTGATTTCTGTTTCGAGACGAGCAGATTCTGTTCTCAATTCGCGAAGTTTCGCCAATTGTTCTTCAGTGATTTTGGGCGTACACCCAACAAAAGTGACGAGCACACTAAAACTCAATATCGCGATAACTCTATTAAATCGCAAAAGTTGTTTGTCCATGACTCTCCCTTGAATTAGTTAAAAAAAGTATTCTATGTCAATTCCTACGATGCGAAGATAACATTTGATTTCTCGCTAAACAAATAAAAAAACGTTCACAGACTCTTCATTTTGCGTTTGCTACCGTAAATTTGTCGAACAAAGAATCGTTTTGCTTATCACTTTCTATCATTCAAACAATGTACCAAAGTCTGATTATATGTCTTGGTGTCATCGTATCAAGTATGTTCTTTTGCTCAAGTTTGATTTCACAAGAGCAGATTTCATACATTGTTAAGTTTGCATCTACGACAAATATAGGCATATTCGCCGAATCAGTTGCTTCTCAACAACTATTTACAATTACACCGTTTATTGAGATTCAATCTCAAAATAAGTATAATACACTGTCAAATGTGCCCTCGTACAAAGAACTCCAAAAGTACGCCACTATTACAGTTGCGAAAAATAATGAACAAACACTCATACGATTCCTTGCGCAATCACAAGGTGTATTAACCTTGAATAAGCTCAGAAAATTTACTTTGAATGAATCGTTCCCTCCCAATGACTCGCTATCATCTAAACAATGGAATATCAGAGCATTAGGTCTTGAAAAAGCATGGAAGATTAGTGTTGGAGACGGCATTCTTGTCGGGGTAATTGACACCGGTATTGACTTTATGCATAAAGATCTTAAAGACAATATCTGGGTTAATCCACTTGAAGACAGTAATGGCAACGGTCGGTTTGATCCTTGGTGGTTTACCGAAGTACGCAATGGTGTGAAAGGTGATTTCGATGGTATTGATAATGACGGCAATGGTACGATTGATGATGTCATCGGTTATGACTTTGTTGACCAAACTGTATTTAATGCCGGTGATGCAGCAATCAGAGACGGCTTTCCTTTTGATGAACAAGGACATGGCACACAATGTTCGGGTATCATTGCTGCAAAAGCTAATAACTCGATAGGGGTTGCAGGTATTGCACCTAAAGCAAAACTTGTGTCTTTACGTGCATTCGATATAACAGGTAATGCCGAAGAGGATGATATAGCTGCCGCAATCGTCTATGCTGCGATGAATGGGGTTCGCGTTCTTTCCATGAGTTTTGGCGATATCGTAGAATCTCCTCTTGTGCGTGACGCCATAAACTTTGCTCATGAAGCCGGTGTAACGATGTTTGCATCATCGGGGAATGACAATCAACAACCTACCCGATTGTTACGACGCTATCCGGCTTCGTATGAACATGTCATTGCCGTTGGTGCACTCACAGAAAAATTGTCCCTTGCCGGATTTAGTTCGTATGGGTCGTATGTGTCTTTGTGTGCTCCCGGTACCGGAGTTCCAACAACAAGAGTGGGCAATCGCTATAATCCAAGTTTCCAAGGTACGAGTGCAGCAGCACCACACGGTGCTGCTGTTGCAGCTTTGCTTCTTGCCGCCAATCCACAATTATCGCCAAATGATATACGTGGCATTTTACTTTCGACGGCGACTGATTTAGGAGAAAAAGGGTGGGATGAA
>JAFLBY010000016.1:30057-32305 GCA_017302855.1 Candidatus Kapaibacterium sp. | reverse complement strand
GACGCTCTTCCGATCTCATTTACTTCCATTATTTTTTCTTCTCCTCTGTCTTCTTAGAATACTAAAGATTGGTTAAATAGAACATATACCAAATTATTATCCTCCCATCTTCCAAAAATAATTAGATAAATATCCAGATATAAAACACAGTACTATACACAGGTATAGCCGTCGTTGCCATATCTTCCTTTTTGCATATAATTCATCATTCTCCTTATGTAGCTTCCACTCTAAATCTCGTAAATGGTATTTTATAATCAAATACCACGAACATACAGCAAGTGGTAAAAACACAACGAGGAAAAAAATCCCTAAGAACTTTGCTACATATTCATTTACTTCCATTATTTTTTCTTCTCCTCTGTCTTCTTAGAATACTAAAGATTGGTTAAATAGAACATATATCAAATTATAATCTTCCCATAAAATAATTAGATAAATATAGAGATATAAACCACAGTACCATACACAGGTATAGGCGTCGTTGCCATATCTTCCTTTTTGCATACAATTCATCATTCTCCTTATGTAGCTTCCACTCTAAATCTCGTAAATGGTATTTTATAATCAAATAACACAAACATACAAAAAGTATATAAAACACAATGAGGAAAAAAATCCCTAAGAACTTTGCCACATATTCATTTACTTCCATTATTTTTTCTTCTCCTCTGTCTTCTTGGCATTACTTTTTTGTGTGCTATTTGTTGTGGAGTTACTTGCAGGTTTAGAATCATCAACAACTAGCCCTGCTTTCACCAATTCCGAAAGATGTTGTCATACACAATGTCCACCTTACCCATAGCGGTAATCACTGCTCAGATCATAGCTGCCTGCCGTACCTGTCTGCTGCATTCCGAAAGGGTAATAGTTCGCAAAGTTACATATTTTTGTTGTAAATGGCACTGTACTCACCGCCCGTGATTTTGATGTTATTACTCACCACACGCACATTGCCAATGTGGTCTTTATGTACTGAAATTAAGGTATTTACGTTTAATGTTCTTCAAAAGAGATCATCTCTTCTTTTATTGCTATCTTAGTAACATAATTACAAATTTTGTCCTGCCAAACTAACAAATAAAATGTACCTTGTTCAATGTACAAATCAAAACTGACTTCTTCAGGATAATAAACACATTCATCTTCAATTTTCAAAGATTTCAATAGCTCAGATTTAGAAAACTCAGAAAGATGAAAAGGACACAACAAACAGTCTTTAATTAAAAAATTAAATCCGGTTAGAGTTTCACTTGGTGGATAATGATGGCAAAAATCAATATTTACTTTTTCTATAAGACTTAATAGATTTGATGACAGGTGTTTTACTTCGTAAGAAATTATTACTGCTGCTTGTTCATCTTCATCGCAGAAATCCTCTATCTCATTCTTTCTCTTTATTATGAGTTGATTAAGCATTTGAGAAAACAACTTATCTTCAATATCCGGATACCTAATTGTAATGTTTTCGGAAGTTGAATTTAAGTACTTAATATCAATACTCTTTTTCGATAATTCTTTAGTCAGCAATAAGAACTTGAAATCTGTTTGAGCATTACAAGCAGACGATATCAGAATGAAAAAAAACAAAGTCAAAGGTAGATTAATCATCATCTTATTTATCCTCAGTTTATACGGAATTGTTCTTTTTCGACATTATCACTTAATTCTTCTAAGACTTTCACAGCCTCATCCCATCCTTGAAGTCGTTATAAAACTTCTCCATTTTAATATGTAATTATTTTTTTATAATCCGTACCATTGTAAACCCTAGCAAAATTTGCCCAATCTCCATCTTTCAATGCCTGTAACTTAGTTTCCCGGGATGTTAGCATCAATTGTTTTGAACAAAGTTGAGAGATGCATTTAAATGGTCATCTTCTGTACCGTTAATTATACCATTTACGAACTCATGTGGATTACAATATATTGTTCCATCATAACAGCCCCAACTATGAATACCCGAAAAAGTAAAAGCGTATGAAAAATCATACGCTTTTAGTATTACGGTAACATATTGTACATACTATCCCAATTCATTTTCTTGATGATCAAAAAGGAGTAATACTTCCGCAGCAGATGTTGCATCTAATATTTTTTTTCGGAACATATCATCATTCATCATACGAGAAATTCGACTAAGTAAACGCAAATGCACACCTACGGCATTTTCCCTGCCGATGAGCATAAAAACCACATTGACCGGTCTATTGTCCAAAGCATTAAAATCTATCGGGGTATCAAGCGT
>JAFLBY010000016.1:0-30047 GCA_017302855.1 Candidatus Kapaibacterium sp. | reverse complement strand
AAGCACCGATAGTATCCGTCACGGCATTGGTTTTTCCATGAGGTAAAGCAAATTCATTACCTATGCCTGTGGACATTATATTCTCTCTCTCCATAACTGCTCTTTTGACATCGTCTTTATTAAGAACAATTTTTGAATGGGCAAGAGTATCTAACAGTTCTTGTAAAACCGAGTCTTTTGTATGTGCTTTGCTATGCAGCACCACACATTCTTTTCCTAAAATATCTGTTATTTTCATTGGTCTAAATCAGTATTTTTTTTATTCACTCCATTCTTGTACTTTAGCAGCATACTCCGTAGTAAGCGCATGTGCTTCTTCTTCATTATCGCTTTCGGCAATCACAAAAAATGATGCTAATTCTTTATCGGGTAATAATAAGACGGAATTGCTTCCTTGAAACATTTTTACGCCGTCTATGAGTTGTCTTTCCATTGAATCGGAAAATTCCATAGCTTTGCGCATGACGGTTCCTTTTCTTTCCCAAGGACAAGGCACATTGCGCTGCATAATAATGCGTCGCGGAAGAGTACGTTCCAAATCCATAATATTCAATCCTGTACATGCCAGCATTTCCATTATTTTTGCTATGGAAAACATGGCATCGGACGCAAAAAGGAATTGTGGAAAAATAAGCCGTCCGCGCGGATCGCCTACAAAATTAATATCTTTATTTTGAGTAGCTTCAATCATAGCAGAATGTGTGTTTTTGATACGAATTACATCAGCATCATATTGGGCTGCGATAATGTCCACTTCATTGCTTGTTTGCACAGGTACGGCAATGGTCTGTTTTGTTTCTTTATTTGCCTCTAAAAATAGTTTTACGACAATAGTGAGCAAGCGCTGCGGCGAATACCATTTGCCTTGAGCATCCACGATGGCAATACGCTCGGCGGCGGCATCAATTTTAAAACCCACCTCATAACCAAGGGAACGCATCACGGTCGAACCTTCCTCGGCTTCCATGTCTGTCATTGTATCCGAAAAAGAACGCTCAGGGTCAATATAGGCATTCATAGCCACGACCGAACAATTAAGTTGCCCCAAAATTTGCGGGAAAGCCGTTGCCGCCAAGCCATGCGAATAATCAATCATAGTCCGGAAATGACGATGGCGTATAGCATCCACATTAAGCACATCGAGAAATCTGTTCAGATATGCTTCATTGGAACGTTCGGGAAATCGAATTGTTCCTACCTTAGAAAAATCCACTCTTTTTATATCTTCACCGAAGAAAAATCGTTCAATAGTTTTTGATTTGGCTGAGGGGAAATCGCGTCCGTCACTGCTAAACAGGACAATATCGGTTTTATTGGGCTGACGTATGGAGCGCCTCACATGGAAGCCCGCCGCCGCTTTGCCATTGCGTAATTCCTGCCTTGTTTGCGGTATGGACGTTAATTGTAAATCATTGACATTAAGCCCGGCTGACATCAACCCCGACATAATGGCACGATGGGTCATGCGTGAAGCATTATCGGCATCACGGCTGCCCACCACAACCGAACCTGCTCCCAAGGCATTGCCGATGGCAGCGCCCAATTTTGCCGCAAATTCGGGATTTACTTCAATATTGGATAAACCTGTGATGCGCGCGTCTGTAAATAATTCACGCAACCATTTTTCTTCTTGAACAAGCGAACGATTGAGCATTGCACCCCCTTCAACTGTTTTATGTGGCCATAATTTTATATTTGACATTAATTGCGCTCCATCACCGATAACACATCCCTCGGCAATAAAGACATTTTCAGAAATAACAACATCATTGCCTATGCGGATCTTGTCGCACAGCACATCATTCGTCAATGAGCTGCGGTCACCAATAACTATATCGTCCCACAGCACCGCACCGCTTAATGAAGAGCCTGCGCCTATGGTAACATTATTACCCAACACCACATTATGCAACTGCGCACCATCACCAATGGTAACATTATTGCCTATCAGCACCGTGCCTGAAAGATGAGCCGAAGGCGATAAAGTGCAATTACGACCGACGAATGCGCTATCACAGCGTTCTCCGGGCATCGAGACTTTTACTTTATGTTCCAACACATCCATACAAGCAATCTGATACTCATTAAGATTACCTATGTCGCGCCAATACCCGTCGGTGATATAACCATATAAGGGTAAGTTATTACGTAACATCAAAGGAAATAAATCTTTACTGAAATCGAAATCTCTTTGATAAGGAATAAGGTCAAGCACCTCCGGTTCAAGGATATAAATCCCTGTATTGATTGTATCGGAAAATACTTCGCCCCATGAAGGTTTTTCGAGGAAACGAGTGATTTTGCCTTGCGTATCGGTCATAACAATACCAAATTGCAAAGGATTGGGATGCCGTGTGAGAAGCAATGTTGCCATTGAGCCGCGTTTGATATGGAAATCAAGAGCTTCTGTAATATCGAAATCGGTTAAAACATCACCGCTGATAATAATGAAGCGTTCGCCGAGATGTTCAGCACCATTGCGCACAGCCCCTGCTGTCCCATAATCGGCAGCTGCCAGCACATACTTCATCGAAACACCAAAATCGCTGCCATCACCGAAATATGATGTGACCACTTCCGGCTGATAATACAGCAAGGTAACTATATCGTTAATGTTATGGCTTGTAAGAAGATTGACAATATGACCCATCATGGGAATATTCATCAATGGCACCATCGGCTTAGGGATGCTCATTGTGAGGGGGCGCAATCGTGTGCCGAATCCTCCTGCCATAATTACTGCTTTTTTCATACGGCAATACCTTTTTATGTGCCCAAATAGACAACTGTGTGCATTTTTCAAAAGCAATTTATGGTATTTCGGTCGGGTGGGCAAAACCAAATGAAAATTTTTTTGTTTTTCGCCATATATTCATCTCGCTTCGGCTTCTTTCCATCGCTGTTTAGCATAAAATTGTGCATCTTTGCAGTTATTGTTATGGATTATTGTTTTTACACAGATGACAGCACGAAAGAAAATAGTTTTGCTCGGTCCGGCTTACCCCTATCGCGGCGGTAATGCTATGTTTATTCAGTATCTTGTGGAATCGCTCAAGCAACGCTTCGATGTCACCCTGATAAATTATTCCTTGCTTTACCCGGACTTCCTCTTTCCCGGGCAAACACAATTCGACACAAGTAACAAACAAATCAAAGCACCGGAAAGCGAGCGATTGATAAATTCTATCAATCCTTTGTCGTGGTGGCGCACTGCTCAACGCATCAAAGAACTGAAAGCTGATCTTGTGTGTTTTGATTGGTGGAATCCGTTTTTTGGTCCCTGCCATCGTGGTATTTCTTCTCTGATACGATCTCAATACAAAGGGCGTATGCTGTGGATCACAGAAAACTTTATTTCCCATGAGGCACGTGCGGCTGATATGCTGCTCACTCGGTTGGGGCTGCATCATGCCGATTTTTTCCTTACACTTTCAAGCAAGGTAGAAAATGATTTGAAGCTGTTGTCAAAAGCAAGACCGGTATTTCGCAATGAACTCCCCATGTTCGATTATTCTCTCGGTCAAAAGTTCCATCAGAAAACAGAAAGACAAGCGCTTGGTATTCCCGATAATGCTAAGGTGCTGCTCTTTTTCGGATATGTACGCAAATACAAAGGACTCGATGTTTTATTGCGAGCATTTCCGCTCATTGCTCAAAGACATCCCGGAATTCATTTGCTTATTGTCGGCGAATTTTATGATAATCCCGATGAATACCATCATATCGCCAAAGAAAGCGGTGCGCAATCGCAGATTCACTTTATTAACAAATTTGTGCCAAATGAAGAAGTGGGACGCTACTTTGCGGCGGCGGATTTGGTGGTGCAACCATATCGGAATGCAACAAATAGCGGCATATTAAATGTAGCCTATAGCTTCGGTATGCCTGCCATTGTCACAAGAGTTGGAGGACTTGAAGAATTAGTGGAACAATATAAAACAGGCATTGTTGTCGAACCCCATTCGCCCGAAGCAATTGCGGATGGTGTGGATGTGTTTTATTCTTTGTGCGATAATGTTCCTTTTTCCGAAAATATAAAAAAAAGAGTAGAAAAAAGTGCTTTCAACGGTATCAACGATGTCTTTGAAGAAATTTTGAATACGGCAGAGAAAAATACTATACTCACTCATAACGATAGTGTATAATGACAAAAAAAATTGCGCTCATTACCGATACTCATCTTGAAGAAGAAATGCCTTTTCTTTCAATCACCGAGGCTCAAGAACATTTTGAGGAAATTCTGTCTGATATTGCAAATCGTAATATCAAAGACATAATATTCTGTGGGGATATCGGAAGTAAAAAAAGTCATGATTCTTTTTTTGATGCACTTAAAAGCTATTCGTATAATCTTGTACTCGGTAATCATGATATTATTAATGAGCTTAACGATAGACTACACACTTCACATATATCAGAAGAATTTTGCTATTATTATGATGAATATGGTTTTAGATTTATTATGATGGATTCCTCAAAAGGGAATGTCAGTCAAGAACAATTGTCGTGGTTGAAATCCATAACTAATACTCATCTTGCTCTACTAATATTTATCCATCACCCTTTATTAAAGATACCCACCACTGTTGATACCCTTTATCCTTTGAAAAACAGAGCTGACATTGTTCATATATTACATAATTTACCATCTGATTGTACTGTTTTTTGCGGGCATTATCACATGAATGATGAGCGGACATATAAAAATATTACACAACTTACGACATCCGCTGTTTCATATCAAATACAAAAGAATACACTTGCCGTGCAAATTGACACATCAACCTTCGGATATAGAATAATTGAAATATCCGACAACACAGTATTTACACAAGTTATTACGTTTAAATCAATTAAATAACGATAAGAAAAAAGTGCTTTCAACGGTATCAACGATGTCTGTGAAGAAATTTTGAATACAGCAGAGAAAAAATAATTCTTTATCATATAACAACACCATTATCTGGCGTCAATTTGATAATATATGACAATCGAAAGGAATAAAAAAACGCTATGTTTTTTTATGATAATAGCACAATTATTGAAAGAGTAGCATATATTGTGATAATTAAAAAAAAAATGCCACACAATGTACTCAACACACATCGTGTAGCATTTTTGCTGTTATTTTAAATGCAATAGTATATTGCACTTCATAGAGATAAGGACATTGTTATTGTCCCGATTTTTTACCTAATTCACGCACATGAGCAACAATATTCGGCACATGATTGGGGTTGATGCGCCCTTCCCATGTCGGCATGGTTGTCAATGGTCCGAAATATATCTTAGGATGCAATATCACATCAGCCAAGACACTGTCCGACGGATATTTTTTATGTGCTTTTTGTAAATCTGCATAGCCAAGTCCCGTAGTGCCATGACATCCGACACAACCATACTGAATATACTGTTTTTCACCGAGCGTTGCCGATGAAGACGGTTGAACATTTTCCGCTTTCATATTGGCTTTTTTTATTGGCGGTACAGTCCGTAAAAACGCATAAATATGACGAATTTCCGTATCTGTTAGACGATGAAAACGCCCCATGGGATAACGCATTAATGATCCGTCCGGACGAAATCCCGTTTTCATTGCATTGATAAAATCCTGTTCTGTCCAATTGCCAATACCTGTTTCTTTATCGGGTGTGATATTTACCGAAGGTACAAGCATTCTATTGACATCAAGCATTTTATTGCCGCCAGCATAATAATCACCGGAAAGTTCAGGACTAAAGACATTCATGGTTTTGAAATCACCGGAATGGCATGCATAACAATCAAAGACACCATTAGCAAGATATTTTCCATGTTCGATGGGATTATTGGTGTCCGGGGGTGCAATGGGCGCACTCGGATATTCAAAGGGTTTGAATGCTACACGTGCAAGAAATTTAGCAAGAAATGATGGTTGTGATTCGATATTATCCACATCGGCAGGTTTGACTAATGGATCATCACTGCGCAAAAATGCAATAATAGAATGTAAGTCCTCATCACTCATGCGAATAAATTTAGGCATCCACGGCGGTAAATATTTTCCTGTTTTAGGATGAATACCGGTGCGTAAAAGCCATAATAATTCCCCGTCTGTCCAATTTCCAATACCTTTGGTGGGATGTTGGGTAATATTGCGCGAATAAGCCACACCAAATTCTTCGGGTAAATCTTTTAACTGCGTTCCTGTTAATAATTGTGTTTCGGCATTGCGATGACATTCCACACATAACATCATGGCAAGTGTACGCCCACGCTCAACACGGAATGGCGTTGATTCCACTTTAGCCGTAATGGTTTGCACATCATACGAAGGAAATCCCGTGAAATGTATATATGCTGCAATACTTGCTGCTGCAATAACAATTACCCCTAAAATTATTCCTATCCAACGAAATGTTTTTTTCATATCACACCATTAACGTTTGGTCAAACCATCAAGCGATATAGTATAATCATTGGTTGCGCTATTGTAGCGAATGGAATATCTTGTCGCATAATACACGCCCGATTTAGGATATGCTTTGGGTTGCGGCAATGTACCCGAAAAATTTGGTTTACTCAATAAATATTCACGAGTGAACATTGGTTCGGTAAAGATCATTTTTCCATCCCAGAAACCAAAAATCATGGTTTGGTCGAATTTTTTTCCACCGGGTTGATGCTCATGGGATGTGGGGTCAATAAAGTGCACACCCATTCTTGGTACTATTGCTGCTGCTGTTAATGGACCGGGAAAAATATATCCTGTCGGAATATTATCCGCAGCAGGCATTGTTGTTCCTTTTAATGAATCGGCAGGACTAATTGTTGCGCGCGTATTGGTGTCAATATGATAAAAATGTGCATCAAAGTGAGGTAAATCGTAAGTACCGATCGGTTCATGTCCCATCGGACCCCAATCCAAACCGATATGATCATAGGCGGTATTTTTAGCATCCGCGGGTAAAGACATGAAGTATTCCGTTGGCGGGAAAGGATTGGTCGGCAAATTATCTAATGCTGTTGCCGTTAAGGTAAAACCTATAGATGCCGGATTGCCCTCATCGTTGATTTGCACCCATGAACGCCCGGTGCCATTACCGATTGATACCTGAGGACCATAAGCAATACGAGCTTTGGATACTGCTACAGTCTCATCTTTTGAACAGCCGGACAGCATAGCCATCACCATAGCCGACGAAAGCAACAAGTGTTTTGTTAAACCATTACTTAGAAACATTTTAATCATAAAAAAACTCCGAAAAAAAATAAAAAAAAACGCCATTGTTCAATGGCAAAGACATATTGTTTTGAAGAAAGGAATCACACATCCACATACTTCATTCGGCAAAATTACACGTTCTTGACATAGTATGCAATAGGAAGGAACACCGAATCGTAATCAAAGACATTGTCTCGGATCAGCACTTCTCTATTCGGGCGACTCATATCTGATTGCAAAGTATCGGCGCATTGTACGCCAAGTCTGCACACTCATACAGCAATATGACTTCACACAATTCTTCACAATAACTCTCTATTGCTACATAATTACAGCATGAGAATATCACCACACTCTAAAGACAAAAAATTTAAGATATTGTGTTTCGGGCATACCGAGCAATATCGGATGGTCGGGAGATTGCTGCCCGCGCCATACAAGTTGCAAACGGCGATTAATTCTTTGTGCTTCATCGTGAATAATTGAATAAAATATTTCCTCCGATATATGATGTGAGCAACTGGAACTGACTAAATATCCGCCATTATTAATTAAGCGTAATGCTTGTCGGTTAATATCGGCATATCCCCTTTTTGCTTGGGGCACTGTATGTTTACTTTTGGTAAATGCGGGCGGGTCAAGAATGACCATATCCCATTTTTCATTTTGTTGGGCTTTTTGTTTTAATAAAGTAAACACATCAGCTTTTATAAATTCCGTATTTGTCAAAGAATTAATCATTGCATTGTGGATAGATGCGTCAATTGCGGTTTGCGAAATATCCACACCCACACAATGAGCCGCACCGGCTTTGGCTGCATTTAATGCAAAACCACCTTGATTGGTAAAACAATCGAGCACACGTAAATTTTTGGCTATGGTTGCTATGGCTGCACGGTTATATCGTTGATCGAAAAAATATCCCGTTTTTTGTCCATGTTCTAATGAAATATCTAATTTTACATCATTTTCCATTATTCTTACCGCCGCAGGAATTGTGCCCCACAGTATGCCTTCACGTCGGGGCAATCCTTCCAATTCACGGATGCGACTGTCATTTTTTTCAATAATACCTTGTATATCAGGAAAAACTTTTTGTAATGCTTCGACAATAAGCGGCAAACGTTTTTCCATACCCGCCGATAATATTTGCAATGCAAAATATGTGTCATAGCGGTCAATAATTAATCCGGGTAAAAAATCCGATTCACCGAAGCATAATCTATATGCCGTGCTGTCATGGAAAAAATGTTCACGCATTGCGCGGGCATTTTCCAAACGCTGTATAAAAAAATCAACGGTAATGTCATCTTCGCTGTGGCGTAATAATCGGACAGCAATTTGGCTTTCGGGATGATAAAAACCGATGCCGCAATCATAACCATAATCGGTGACAACACGCACAAGGTCGCCCGCTTCGATGGTGTCAGAGGAAAGAGCGGCAATTTCGTCACGAAAAATCCAGAGATGCCCTTGTTTTAGGCGACGACGACCGCCTGTAATACTGCATTGAGGTAAAGCCATTATATAATCAGAATATGAAACATTTTTACAAAAATACAGCGAGTTTGGCTTTACAGTAAATATATGGCTGTTTTTCTGTGTATTTTTTGAAAAATCGGGAGGAACAGTGCTGTTCCTCTATATTGGATGATTATGAAAAAAAAATCGCCGCCTCGTTTCCGAAAGCGGCGACTGCCCTTGTGATGTGGTGGTGAATATTTTTTTATGCAAGATCAAAGCGATCAAGATTCATAACTTTATTCCATGCTGCGGCAAAATCATGGACAAATTTTTCTTGACCATCGGCGCATGCATAGACTTCTGCGAGTGCTCGTAATTCCGAATTGGAACCGAAGATTAAATCTGCACGTGTGGCAGTCCATGTTTTTTCATCGGTGGCACGATTGCGCCCTTCAAACACTTCTTTATCATCAGATATTGGTTTCCATACGGTGTTCATATCCAATAAATTAACAAAGAAATCATTGCTTAATGTTCCTTTTTTCTCGGTAAATACGCCATGAGCCGATTGATCATAATTCGTACCCAATACACGCATACCGCCAACAAGCACAGTCATCTCCGGTGCTGTCAATGTGAGTAATTGAGCTTTATCAACTAAAAGTTCTTCGGTGGAAACGGTATATTTTTGTTTGAGATAATTGCGGAACCCGTCTGCAATCGGTTCAAGTACGGCAAATGACTCAATATCGGTTTGCTCTTGCGAAGCGTCCATGCGTCCGGCTGTAAACGGCACAGTGATGGTGTATCCGGCATTTTGCGCAGCTTTCTCAACCGCAGTACAACCGCCCAATACAATGATGTCCGCAAGCGATACTTTTTTACCATTTGTTTGTGCGGCATTAAATTCCGCCTGTACTTTTTCCAATGCAGCAAGTACTTTTGCTAATTGAGCCGGATTATTCACAGCCCAATCTTTTTGGGGAGCCAAGCGTATTCTTGCACCATTAGCACCACCGCGTTTGTCCGATCCACGGAATGTCGAAGCCGAAGCCCATGCCGTTGAGACTAATTCCTCAATTGATAATCCGCTATTCAAAAGAGTTTGTTGTAATGAAGCCACATCATTATCATCAATCAAGACATGGTCAACCGCAGGAATAGGGTCTTGCCATACTAAGACTTCGGATGGAACTTCAGGTCCTAAATAACGCGCAATCGGTCCCATATCACGATGAGTCAATTTGAACCATGCACGCGCAAAAGCATCTGCAAATTGGTCGGGATTTTCAAGGAAACGACGAGAAATTTTCTCATATTCGGGGTCGAAACGCAAAGAAAGATCCGTAGTTAACATTGTGGGTAATTGCTTTTTCTCAGCATCAAAAGCATGAGGTATAATGGCTTCCGCATTTTTTGCAACCCATTGATGTGCACCGGCGGGACTTTTTGTCAATTCCCATTCATAGTTAAACAAATTTTCAAAATAATTATTGCCCCATTGTGCGGGAGTTGTTGTCCAGGTAACCTCAAGACCGCTGGTGATTGCATCGGCACCTTTTCCTGTACCATAAGAACTTTGCCATCCTAAGCCCTGTAATTCAATATCGGCAGCTTCGGGCTCGGGTCCTACATGCGAAGTAGGTCCTGCACCATGCGTTTTACCGAAAGTATGACCTCCGGCGATAAGTGCTACCGTTTCTTCATCGTTCATAGCCATACGAGCAAATGTTTCGCGTATATCTTTTGCTGCTGCTATCGGGTCGGGATTGGCATTAGGTCCTTCGGGATTCACATAAATAAGCCCCATTTGCACTGCTGCCAGCGGATTTTCCAAATCGCGATCGCCACTATAACGTTTATCGTCGAGCCATGTGCTTTCATTGCCCCAATAGACATCTTCTTCGGGTTCCCATACATCTTCACGACCGCCGCCAAAGCCAAAGGTTTTGAAGCCCATTGATTCGAGAGCAACATTCCCTGTCAGTACAAATAAATCAGCCCAAGAAAGTTTGCGACCATATTTTTGTTTGATGGGCCAAAGTAAACGGCGAGCTTTATCAAGATTGGTGTTGTCGGGCCAACTATTGAGTGGCGCAAAACGCATTTGTCCGGCACCCGCTCCGCCACGTCCGTCACCTGTACGATATGTACCTGCGCTATGCCATGCCATACGGATAAAAAATGGTCCATAATGACCAAAATCTGCGGGCCACCAGTCTTGTGAATCAGTCATCAAAGCATGAAGATCTTTTTTTACTGCTTCTAAATCAAGACTTTTAAATTCTTCAGCATAGTTAAAATTGCCTCCCATCGGGTTAGACAAGGATGAATGCTGGCGTAAGATATTCAATTTTAATTGATTGGGCCACCAATCACGGTTGCGAGTGCCACTGCCGGCTACGCTGTGTTTTGCCCCATGAACAGGACATTTACTCATGTCATTTGAAGGGTTTTCCATTGTGCTTTTCCTTATAAGTGATTAGTTATCATTCGTATCATTATCAAAGGCAGAATACGAAGGTGTATTGAACACTACAAAAATCGTAAAAATAACATTATCGAACAAATTGATTTTTTAGATTATCGTATCGTTTTTATCAATATTGACGTGAATAGATAGGGTATAGACGTAAATCTGTAGATACTAATCAAACATCTAAATTTGATTCTGTCAAAATATAAACGCTTCATATTTTATACAAGATTCCTCAAAAATAAATCCGTTACAATGTGAAGTACAAAAATAAATTTGGTATATTTATCCAAAAGGTCTTATATTAGAAATACAAATTGGCATAATAATAATTTTCTTTGTATCTAAGTATTGGTTAAGTAATGAATACACATTCTTATCACACAGAAGATACTCACAAGAGATACTCACAAGAGATACTCACAAGAGATACTCACAAGAGATACTCACAAGAGATACTCACAAGAGATACTCACAAGAGATACTCACAGTCAGAAAAGTACGTGCGGAAGTAGAGCACCTCCTATAATAAAAGGTATTTGTTTGTTCAACTTACTAAAACAACTATTTTTAAACCTTTTATTAATGATTTGTTATGAAAAAAATCAAACTCATCTTACTACCAATATTTGCTATTCTATTCTTTTTATCAGCAAATACTACTTTCGCACAACAACCTCCGTGTCCTCCTCTTCCCGATTGCCCTAATGATCCTTGGCAAACTGGTTTTATTGATATTCAAGACCCATGTGTACCGACATGTACATTGCGAGTCTTTTATTGCTATAGAGTAGCTTGTGGTCAATATGCTGATTTCCATGTTTCCGGAATAATGTATTTAAATCCAAGTTGTGGATTGGGACTAACTGGTGGATGTCCTTATGATATGATATGGAATGCCGCATTAAAGGCAGTTATCAATGAGAATAAATGGAATATTGTCATTCCGCCATGCCCGGCGCAAAGCCAAATTATCTGGAGATTATCGGTTAATCAATGCTGGGGATCGTGGCAATTACCCGATGGACGAAGGTATGATGTGCCATGTAATTTACAAGCACAATGCTGGCGTCAATACCGTGCCTGCTTCAATGGCACAACCACAGAATTAGAATTAATCAGCACAGGATCTGGTCTTCCAATTGATTGTGATGAATTTACTCCATTACCACCCGTCACCGGCGCAACTCCTTTAGAGCCTTGCAATCAAATTTGTTATTGATATGTGATAAGTCCTGAGATAACTCTCAGGACTATTTTTAACGTTATTGAACAACTCTATGAAAAACTTACTTATTGCGATTATATTATTTCCATTATTTCCTGTATGGGAAATGCCGGCACAAAATACTATCTGGCAACCATTATCAAGTGTTCACACTATAGCTGACGCGGGTGGCAGGACAATACTTATCGGAGAATCGTTTTCATTAAAAATTTCACAAGATAATGGTAGGACATGGGCTTTTGCTCCTTATCGCTTTCCCCATCTAATTAAGAAACTGCAATGTTTGTCTGATAAACAATGGACTGTTCTATGCCTATCCGTTGATGGAAAAAAGTTTCTTTTCCACACAGCTGATGCCGGAAAACACTGGGGTACAATTGACGTACCTTCGCTACAGAGTGCCGCAGACAGTAATAATGCAGTATGGTCTATTGTAGGGAGAGAATTGAAAAAATACGATGGTCAAAACTGGGTTCCCTATGCGCAAATATCACTTAATGACACCGCAAAATCACTCATTATACACAGGCAATACTGTTACATACTTTCATTAAAAGGTATTTATAAATTTCATACGTTCAATTCTACTGATAGTAATTTTTTTGCTTTTCCTAAAGAAGGGAATAGTTTATTCGCCAGAATAAAAAAATGGGAAAATGGAGTAGTTACAGAGTTCGGAGATAATCCATTTCAAACCTCATCAATACTATTACACAATGACAAGGTAAATAACTGGAAATACATACCTTTATCTAAAACCTATGATTGTGTATCACCTGCAGAAAACAATAAGCTTCTCTTAGCAAATTTTGGACTGAGTTCGCAAAAAGAAAAAATTACAATTTACGACACACAATCGGGTGATGAAAATTTTGCCGATTTTAAAGACCTTAATAATCATTACATTGCAAATTCACCTGCATTCTCAAGCAATATTCACCATATTTTTCGCTCCACAGAAGAAAGCTATACAATCATTGGCAGCAACAATCTTATAGTAAATTCAGCCGATAGTGGAAAAACATGGTTTTTACTGTCATATCTACCAAGTCAAACAAAGGATCAATTAGGTGTCAAAGATAGTCCTAACAAAAATAATATACTTCTTAAGGGATCTGTGTATGCCGGCTTAACAAACAATATGACTCTACCATTTGTAAAAAGCATTGAAGACACAACTACAGATGGTAATATAAGAGTTAAATACGCTCACGATATTGCTGAATTAGAGAATGGAAGATTTGCAGTATCAGAAATCAATACCAATCCAATTAATAAAATATGGATTATGGATACCTTAAGTAGAAAACTTCTAACATCGTCATTAAGAACATGGGCACGACCATTACTCTACTCGAATGGAAAAAAATTTTTAGCAGCAATATCAATCAACAATGAAACCTTTCGTTCGAGTATTCTGAGCTGGTCTCATAGAAGCGGATTTACTAATGATGGAGATATAGAATTGCCTAATTTTATCGTAAACTCAATCAAAGGCATTGAAGACAGCATAATTTTTGTATCAGGATTCAAATACGATTCTAATGGACAAAACCCCTCTTCTGCACTTTACGAAATACGTCCATTTATAAAAGCTGTAAATCCGATTCCTTACGACCCGGACACTTCATCATATTGCTATATTCAACATATCTTTCCTGATAAAACTTTACTACTTAGCGAAGTAATCCAATTCACAGTCGGGCGTATGAGAAGGGTAGATTTACAAGGCAGAACTTTATACTTTTCAAAAATTACCCCCGAACCAGTGTATTCGCCTGAAATTCCAAAGGCATTTCTTGGAAATAATGTTTCGATGAAAAATGACAAACAAGGAGCAGCAGTTAATTACGAGAATGTATTTTTGACAATAGATGAAGGTAGGACATGGAATGCTATAGACAATGCAATGAGTTTTAACCCGCCCATAGGGAACCCAACATCTGTTTCATGGACTGATCACGGACTTATTGTTGGGCATACATCAGGTACACAGCCCAATACTCGCTCCGTTATATATCAACGTTCTGATTTTCCAGAACTTACCATCACTGGCATTAACGAGCCTGACGAATCGGTAAATATTGCTCCATTGTGGATTTTCTCAGTCAACCCATTACCAACGACAGAAAACATCACATGCAAAATATGGGTAAGATCATCGGATGTATGGCATAATATGTCGCTAAAGCTACTATCATTAACTGCTCATGAAACGGATCTCACCAATCAACTACCACGTTCTTTTCCCGGAACAAATGTAGATTTACGTATAACATTACCATCTTCATTAAGTGTCGGTGTATATCTTTTAGTGCTTTCTAATTCCGATTTCCAACATTCAATACCTATTGTTATTGGTTCCTTAGGAAATTGAAAATCACCCATTATAATATTCTATAATTTACAATATGTACTAAATTTTATTTCAAAAATCCTCAAGCAGATCAAATATTAATAACTTTATAATTTTAACGACTTCCTCAATACTGAGGAAGTCGTTAAAAAGATAGCGTATAACCCAAAGAGCCATTTTATGAATATGGTACAGAGTTTATGCAGTATCATCGCGGGAGGCTTAAAAGGTATGTAAAGTATATAGGAATTGTATATTTCCAAGAGTAAATACACCACATCGCTACGGCTTTGCTTTCCAGATTTTATCGGAAAATGGCAAATATTCCGGTAATGCGGCAGAGCCATACCAAGAGAATAATTCCATATCCAATAATCCTTCTTTGATGGCGGCATCATGTTCCAAGACTTGCTTTGCTTCACTAAAATCACTGACATTGAGAATAAAAATCCCACGATAGGTTTTATCATTTTTTGTCAGAGGTCCGGCAACAATCATTTTGCCTTCTTTCACAAGTCGGTTAATATTATCAAGATGACCTCGGAAGCACTGTGAAATAAAATCTTTGTCCTCCGATTGATTGCTGCCTGTTTTAAGAATAACAAGCACATATTTTTTCATACCATAATCATCAGCATTTAATTTTTCTGCCAACTTCGCATCATAATTGGGGTTTGTATTCATTGTATCTTTCTGAATATTTTTTGCTACTTGTTTTTCAAGAATATAAGAAAATCCTTTTTTCTTTCCATCGGAAACACGCACCAAAATTTGTGTTGCAGATTTTGGTATATATTCTATTTTTTTGGGGAAATCATGGGCTGGATTTTCAAAAGAAAAAATGCTGTCCGATTGCACAAGAGTAAACGGTATCCCATTACCATTATTTTGGTTAATGACATGAGCAATATACGTGATACTGTCCTTACCGGAGCGTAGTTCCATATATTCGGATATTCTTAACTGACCATTGACAGTGCTGTACGATATTCCTTTCATCATTTCTTTATTAAGGACATCCCAATGTTCATATTTTTCTTTGTTTTGAATTTTCCATGTGCCTTGTAAAAAACCAAGCATTGTTAATTGAGCAGAAGCACAATGCGTTAGCAGGACGAATAGCGTACTAAAAAAAACAGATTTCATACATTCACCTTGGAAAATTATTACACAACAAAAGACAGAAATGGGAATATCATGATGGAAGCGATACGTTTGCACTGTTCAACCATGACGGATAACTTTTCTGTATTTGCTCAAAAGTACTACATTTTTGCAATACCCGGGTACTTAATTTTGCTACTGTTCACAGTAATGAAAGCATTTTTTACACAGAGAGTGCCACAGCCGATGCAATCTCCATGCACACAAGACCATTCATCTCTACACATTGATGAAACTTTTTTTATCAACAATCCGGTAAATTTGCCATTATTTTCAGAAAAATCTATGACAGCACAGCAACTTGAATATATCGTAGCCTTAGACACTCACCGTCATTTTGTGACAGCGGCAGCGGCTTGCTATGTGACACAATCCACTCTCAGCGCGCAAATCCACAAATTGGAACAGGAACTGAACACTATTCTCTTTGACCGCAGTCGCCAACCGGTGGTGCCGACAGCAGCCGGCACACTTATTATTGAACAAGCACGAGTAGCTTTGCGTGAATTGCGCAAAATCAATGATATAGTCGCCGAACAAAGCAGTGTTATTCGCGGCACACTTTCGCTCGGCATTATTCCCACGCTTGCTCCGTATATACTCGGCTTATTTTTAGAACAATTCCGCTCTCGATACCCCGAAGTGCAGGTACAAATCGAAGAAGAAACCACCTCCGCCATTGTCCGTAAGCTCAAACATGATCAATTAGATTGCGCTTTACTTGCCACTCCCTTAGGCGAACCATCCTTGATGGAGGATCATGTCTTTACCGAACCTTTTGTTGTCTATATGGCACAATCGCATCCATTACTGAATCTATCGGCAATATCGCCACAACTCCTCCAAAATGAAGAACTTGTCGTATTAACTGAAGCGCATTGTTTCGGTGGTCAGATGCTCAATGTTTGCAATAGAACCGATGACAGAAAAGTAGCATTCAAAGCAGGCAGTATAGAAACGCTGAAATGTCTGACCGATATAGGCAAATGCGCCACATTATTGCCGGAACTTTCTGTATCTGCCCTCACTGACGATGAATTGTTGCGTGTACGCCCTTTTACTGTCCCGACTCCGGCACGCACTATTTCTGTGGTCTATCATCGCAGTATGGTCAAAAGAAACATTATTGAGCAATTGCAAAACGTTATACGTGAATATGTACCGCAAGAATGGCTCAATCCGCAGACCATGCATGCAGTGCCATTACGCCATCAATCATAAGCCCGAACATCGGTACGTAGCATAAAAATTCGTAGTTTGCGCTTATCAATTTATTACAAAGCCTATTCCGATGATTATTACAACGGAAGCTATCATTCTTCACAGTAGAAAATACAGCGATACCAGCAAAATACTTGTTGCCTTCACGCGCGATGAAGGGAAAGTTTCGCTTATTGCCAAAGGGGCACGCAATCCGAAAAGCAAATTCGGCGGATGTCTTGAACCCTTATCTTTCAGTTCATTAACCATTTATAAAAAAGCGAATAAGGAATTGCATACGCTGGGCAAAGCCGAAATTATTACACCTTTGCGTCGTTTAACAGCGGACTATGATAAATTAACCACAGCATTATCCATTGCGGAAGCCGTTAATCTTACTCAGATGAATGAAACGCCGCACAAAGAATTATTCGATACTATGTGTGCCGTGCTGTCCGCACTCAATGATGCCGACGACAATAATTTTTCCCATATTATTTGGTTTCAATTGCGGCTGGCGGCTCTGATGGGATTTATGGTGGAAATGGAAGAATTTGTGGATACAGGAATGCCCATTATTGCCGAACCTCATGAAGAATATATTGTTTCCATAGCAAATGGAGGGGTGCTTTCTGCCGAAACATCACGGTATGCGGCAGGGTATCGGCTTACGGCACAAGAGTTGCAGATATTGAGCAATCTTTGGGCGATTGATGTGTCTATGGTACATACTATTGCTCTTCAGGATAATGAAAAAGCACGATTAACCGATTTTATGACACAGTATTTCAGTTTTCATTTAGACAAACGCGTTCATTATAAATCACGGCATCTTCATACAGATAATGTCCTCACTTCTTTATCGGCTACACCATGATTCTTGATATACTTATCACATTGTTTTTGGTGTTTTTGAATGGCTTTTTTGTGGCAGCCGAATTTGCCATAGTCAAAGTCAGATTATCGCAAATTGAACTCATCGCAAGAGCGGGTAATCCTTTTGCGCCAATGGCAAAAAAGATTGTCGAACATTTGGATGCATATCTGTCTGCCACCCAATTGGGCATCACCTTAGCCAGCTTGGGACTCGGCTGGGTTGGGGAACCGGTCGTTGCTAAAGCAATTGGGGAAATGCTCCATGCTTTCGGAATGAGATTAGACCCTGATACACTTCATAAAATTGCCGTGCCCATCGCATTTGCCATCATCACCGTATTACATATTGTGCTCGGCGAACTTGCCCCCAAATCGCTTGCAATCCAGAGACCCGAGACAGTCACATTAGCGACAAGTATTCCGCTTCGTTTTTTTTACATAGTGTTCAAACCGTTTATTTGGTCTCTTAACTCTATCGCCAACCGCTTGCTAAAGATGATAGGTATAGAGCCCGGATTAGAACAAGAACTTCACAGTGCCGAGGAAATACGCTATCTCATCGAAGAAAGCAGTAAAGGCGGCATCATGGAAATATCAGAAACGGAATTAATCAGTAATGTCTTTGATTTTGGCGAGACAACGGCTTCAAGCATTATGGTGCCACGCGGTAATATGTGCGCCATTGATATAGGATTATCGGGTGAGCAAATGTTTGCAAAAGTCTTGGAAGAAGGATATTCTCGGATGCCTGTCTATCAAGGAAGTATTGATAATATTTTGGGCGTGGTATATGCTAAAGATTTAGTCATGCTCATGAGTTATCGCAATCTTATTGTTATTCAAGATATTATGCGTCCTGCGTTTTTTGTGCAAGAAAGCGACAAAATAAAATCTATTTTACGGGAAATGCAAAGACGGAAAGTCCATTTAGCCATAGTCACCGATGAATTTGGCGGCACAGCCGGCATTATCACCTTAGAAAATATTATGGAAGAATTAGTCGGTGATATTCAAGATGAATATGATGAAGAAAAACCCGATATTGTGAAAAAAAGTGATACGGAATGGAAAGTCGAATCCACGGTTTCCATTGCCGATATTAATGATCGTCTGCCTTTTCCATTACCGGAAAGCGATGAATATGAAACAGTGGGAGGATTGCTCAATAAAACTGCCGGATATATTCCCGAAGAACAGGAAATATTCAAACTTGGTGATTATGAAGCAATAATTACCCGACGCACCAAAAGAAGAGTCGAGCAAATTAAATTAAAACTCATAAAAAAAATTCCCGAAGACCAATCGAGTCAATAATTTTTTACTATAGGTCATTATGCCATTTATTATAGCAATCGTTTCATATATATTGGGCGCCATTCCTACTGCATATATTGTAGTGCATTATTTTCACGGTAAAGATATTCGCAAAGAAGGGACAGGAAATGTTGGTGCACGAAATGCCTATGATATTACGGGAAATACATGGCTTGGAATTATTATTGCCATTGTTGATATGCTCAAAGGATATGGAGCGGTGAGTATAGCCCACGCACTCTTACCGAATGATTTTATTGCTGCGGGCATTGCAGCTTCTTTAGCATTAATTGGTCATAATTTTAATATATTTTTACGCGGAAAAGGCGGCAGAGGTCTCGCCACGGCAGCGGGTATTTCTCTTGCCATAAACCCTTTGTGGCTATTGATTTGGTGTGTAATGTACCTCACAGGATATTATGTTATTAGACGGAATATTCATGTGGGAGCAATGACAGGCACATTAGGATTGGCATTACTTATTTATACCACACCGCCGCAATTAATTTCGATGATGATGCTTATTCCTTATACGGATATGAATGGTATGCCCTTTCCTACCATGACACAACATACGATTTTAGTACTTTTTTTATGTTTTCAGATTTTTTTGCGGCATTTGCAGCCCATACGTGAAGTTATCTTGAATTGGAACACCGACTCGGAAGAATGATATATTCTTATTATACAAAAGGTTAAGCTATTGTCTTGATTTCTGTATTTCTTATTCTTATATATCAAAAAAATCTCAACGATCACTGTAATCAAAGCATTCTCCCTTTCAAGTACAAAAATTTGTATTGTAACACTTTTTTTTGTAAGTTGCGCACAGTGATTGACACCTGTTGCGTGGAAAGACCTTTCACCAACACTCTGTACAACCGCAAAATTCTCCCATTCACTATAAAAGGTGAGCTATGGATACCATACTTACTCATTATCGGCAGTTTCCTCAGCACTCTGACTCTCTCAAAGGACTGATGTTCAATCCATGCGGGGTTGCCCCCAAATTACTACACAAAGTCTGTGACGAAACAAAATGTTGTGTCCGAAATCTTGCTGTGTATAATGTCAGCAGTCAATCGCCACAGCCATGCGCACCATTCTTTGATTGGGAAAACACAAACTATGTTTGGTGGGATAATACCTGCCCAACAAATTTGCCGACTCCCTGTTTTGATGCTTGTAAATTTGATTTATACAACATTGATCCAACACAATATCCTTAATTTTTTTTCAATGGAGATATAATGAAAACAATAGTATTCTCAATTTTAGTACTTTTACTGTTTTGCGTTTCTGAATCATATTCTTACCGTGCTCCTGATTCCTGTTTGAAGTTATGGTCTTCAGCGTGGTCTAGCGGGCACCCCAATCCGGACTCTATCCGTGTAGATACATGTGAAGATTCCCCGACCTTTATGATGGAATATGTAAAAAGAAATTTTTCAGTTCTTTCTGATATTGAATTATTTAATTTTGATAATAGTGTTTCAAGTAATGATACACTATTTATTACTTGGCAAAATATAAAACAACAGTATAGCAGAGTGAGAAATATCTTACGAACAATCGAAGAAAAATTTAGTACATATAGAATGATCGTTCATGACACGACAATCTATACTAAAAAACAGTTTTTTATAGAGTTTGATAATTATGTTCCAATACGAAATGTCGTTAAACATCTTGATTCTATGATATTTGATACTCTCGCTAAAGTTCGATATGCAGTTTACCTTGATGTTCGTTGGTTATCTACAATAGACAATGATGAGCAAGTAATGGAAGTGAAAGATAAAGATAGACTAATGAGTGTCAGTATAGGTACAAATACTTTATGGATAAGACCTATTCAGGATATTGTACATTGTACGATGTATTCATTGATGGGTGATAAAATAACAATTTCATATTCGGAACTTGAACGAAGAATTGTTTTATCATCTGAATTAGCTAAGGGAATATATTTTGTAAAAATGAATAGTGATATTTATACCTATATACATCAATAAATGGAAGAATACAGATATGAATACAACACTAATACATAACGTAAATATGAAAGCACTATTTTCTATAAGTATATGCTTTTTCTGTAGCTGCTTCATTAGCTTTGCCTACCGTGCTCCTGATTCCTGTTTGAAAAGGATGTATTATGCAGATGGTTCTGAATATGAACCTAATCCCGATTCGGTGCGCATAGATTCATGCATAGGATCAGCAACCTTCGGTTCATTGTATGCAAAAAAAACATTCTTGACAACCTTTGAACATAAACTAATGTATTATGGTAAAGATACAGTATTAAATACATATTACCATAAAACATGGCAGGACATATTACCACAATTTACAGCCATCAAATCTATATTTGCTCAAATAGACTCACTCTTTGGTCCATATACGATGATCAAAATCATGCCAAAGGCATATAGCGACACCGTAGAAACTTCTCGTTTTGCAAAAGAATATTTATTAGAGTTCGATAATTATGTACCTATTGATGCAGTCGTTGCACTATTGGCGAATATGCCGGATATAGACATTTATCGCTATATGGATAGGCGTATCCCGCTTACAGCGCTGAGAGAGATAGAGGAAAGTACAAAGATATATATGATTGGTACACAATCCTTTGTGCTTCCTATATCACAAACATTTGAACATATTGTTTTCTATGATTTGATTGGCAATGAAGTATATCAATGCTCGGCAGCCAATTCGATTATTGAGGAGCCGAAAGGTATTTCTAAGGGACTTTATTGGGTTCGTTTTGGTTCAACAGTTCTACCATATTATTATTCACATTAAAAAGAAGCCGAGCAATATTGCTCGGCTTCTTTAGTAGATGCATTATACATTTTATTTTTTAATATAACGAAAATCATGATTTGGCTCTAATTGGCACACAAACTCATACATCAACTTGATAACATTTTCCACATCATCAAGATGCACTGTTTCTACTGTTGTATGCATATATTTTAAAGCCAAAGAAATAAGAGCCGATGCTATACCTTTTCCTGAATATGCAAAAGCATCGGTATCTGTGCCTGTTACTCCCGAAGCCGCAGTCCATTGCACGGGAATTTCATTTTTTTCTGCTGTGTCGGCAAGCATACGCAAAACATTATTTTGCACAGCCGGCGCTACTGTCAATACAGGACCTTTACCGCAAGCACGTTCGCCTTGTGCGGTTTTATCATACATGGGAGCAGTGGTATCATGAGTTACATCGGTAATAATTGCCACATCCGGCTGAATGCGACTTGCAACCATCGCCGCTCCGCGTAAGCCGACTTCTTCTTGCACTGCATTGACAATATAAAGTCCAAACCCGAGCTGCTTACCATTTTCTTTGAGCAAGCGAGCCACTTCAGCAATCATAAAACCACCGATACGATTATCAATAGCACGACCGACAAGCCATTTTTCTTGCAATATCATACAATCAGCTTCAAAAATGACAATATCGCCGACACGTATGCCGAGTTTTTGTACTTCCTCACGTGAAGAGCATCCGCAATCAAGAAAGATATTTTTCAAAGTCGGAGCTTCATCTTTTGCTTTATCGCGCACATGAATTGCGGGCCATCCGAATACTGCTTTCACGGTGGTGCCTGCACTTGTATAAATATTGGCACGCATTGAAGGGGCAATCATCGTATCGGAACCGCCATTGCGTTTGAGATAGATATAACCATTATCGCTGATATAACTGACATACCATGCAATTTCATCGGCATGAGCTTCGATAACTACTTTGTAGGGCGCATCCGGATTAATAATGCCGATTGCCGAGCCATACACATCAGTTTCCCATGTATCAATATAAGGCGCAAGATAATCGAGCCACAGTTTCTGTCCGCTTGATTCAAAGCCCGTAGGTGATGGATTGTTAAGATAATTGGTGAGAAATTGGAGACTTTCTGGACGCATAAAGTATAATGATAAATGAAAAAATAAATATCTTGAAAATATGTATCACATCAATGATATGCCACATTACTATGATATAGTCATGTATTGTGAATCGAGCCGAAGTGACGGATACTCATTCAAAGTATTGAACATCAAAATGTATATTTTTGATACGACAACATTTATTAACAATTGTTTTTAAGTTTCACAAAACCTTACAATACAATACTTTACATGATTGATTGTCAAAAAGTGATATGATGGATTTGCTTGTATGCCACACAGTAGCATATTGGTTCGGCGAACTCATTACGTAGCCCATATCCAAAAATTTTTCCGAAATTGTCATAGAATTTGCATACAACGATAGATGGAATGAAGAAAAGAACAAGCACTTTAGTTATGGGAATCCTTGCCGCAATGGCGGTAATATGCCTTATTCTCGGCGTATGGATAACTTCCTATCTGCAATCAAATTTGCCTATGCAATCATCAAAAGAAATTGTTATCTCTACGCCACCCACTGTCGAGGCAACGATGCTTTCTTTGGATGGATCCGTCAAATCGCCGACCATATTTTCTTGGTGTATCAAAGTGTATGCAACACTGACCAATGCCACAATATATCCGGGAGAATATCGCATTGCGCCCACGACAACACACCTTCAACTTTTGCGATCGCTCTTTTCTAAAAAGCAAAGCGTCACGGTGAATATCAGCTTTCCCGAGGGCATTACGCTCAGACAATTTGCGTCCATAGCACAGGCAAAAGCAGATATTGATTCTGTGGAATTTATGGCATATTGTCAGTCCGATACTGTCTTACGTCGCTATGCTGTTGAGCATATCGAGGGCTATATCATGCCCGATACCTATAATGTATTTTGGAAGCATAATCCCCAAGAACTTGTAGAGCGTTTGCTTACGGCACAGAACAAAATATGGTCGAACTATGAAGCCGAAGCTCGTCGTCAAGGTCGTTCACGTCATGAAATTCTTACATTGGCTTCTATTATTGAGGCAGAAGCTGTGGTAGCAAAGGAAAGAAAACGTATTGCAGGAGTCTATATGAACCGCTTGCAACGCAATATGAAACTTGATGCAGACCCCACAGTGCAATATGCCGTAGGCGGGAAAAAACGCCTGCTTTATGCCGATTTACAATCGGATAATCCATACAATACATATAAATTTAAAGGATTGCCGCCGGGTCCCATTAATTCGCCTTCGGCTGCATCCATCGAAGCTGCTTTATTTCCCGAAAAACACTCCTTTTTGTATTTTGTAGCAAAAGGAAATGGCAGTGGTGAACACAATTTTTCCACAAATTATGCACAACATACACACTATGTTGCCCAATACAGAAAAAATCGCAACAAATAAAAAAGTGAATATCCGAATAAAAGGATTTTGGAGTTATGTGTAATCAACTCCTTATCAATCAAAAAAAATCAATCGTGAAGATCTTTAAAATCGCTGTAATACTTGGTATATTTTTTCACTCACTATATTACCAAATCGGCAATTCCAGATAATGATATATCATAATTAGTATCCACACAGCCGGAGCAACAAATAATGCGCTGTCAAATCGGTCTAAAATACCGCCATGCCCGGGTAAAATGCCGGAGCTGTCTTTTATTTGTGCATCACGTTTTATGAGCGATTCAAATAAATCACCTATTTGTCCTATTGTCCCGATAATTGCACCGGTGAGTACAATAAATATTGGTGATAATGTCGGTGTCAAAAGCCATTGCGATAAACCATAGACACCTGCAATACAAAAAATAAACCCTCCGATGGCGCCTTCCCATGTTTTTTTAGGACTGACACGTTCCAAAAGTTTATGTTTTCCTAAAAATTTACCGGAAAAATATGCAGCAGAATCGCAAAGCCATATTCCGGCGAATAAAATCACGGTAAAAAGTCGTCCGCCTGTATGATAATGCTCAAGAAAATAGTGTTGCATCAAATGGAAAAAACCAATCATAAAGGGTATATACACAAAGCCGCCGATAGTAGTCATCACATTTGCAAGTGCGGTGCTTCGCCGCCGAAAGACTTCTGCCATACATGTCAATAAGGCCATTGTCCCAATGATAAATTCGGCAGAAAATGGCACAAGCCCTACAGTGCTGACGGAGGCAAGATAGATAGCACCCGCAGTGATTCCCATCCATTCCATCGGCTGATATCCTTTGTGGCGGGCTGCCTTGTAAAATTCCCATTGAGCTAATGCCGCAATGCTTGCCGTGAAAAAAAGAAAGCCATAACCGCCATGAAGCATAATCCATACTAAAAAAGGAATGCCGATAAGCCCTACAATAATACGTACCATCATATTACTCATACTGTATCCATACATTTCGTGAAAAAAGTGAATGAGGACTCTCATGCAAAAGACCGTTTTATGAACAGTTTCAGCAATGTGTGTCTCTTTGCAATGTTGAATATACGAGAATTTTTCTGAATGAATAAAAAAAAGCGGATAATCGTGATTGCTTCTTGATGTTTGGCAGTTTCGTCGTATTTTTCCTTCATATTTTTATTCAAGACAATGTTTATGAGCAATTCAGATACTCAATTTGGTCTTATTCTCTGCGGTAATTCTCCCGCATCATTGGAATGCAGGGCGCGAATGATTGCGCATGGAATAACAGTCCATGTTTATGGCAATACGGCAGTAAATACCTCCGAAGAAAACAACACTCAAATCTCTATTTTTCAAAGCAGTAAAGATATTGAAGGACTTGCTGACGCATGGCTCATTATGGACTTTACTCCTGTGGCAAAAGCGACAGACATTCCTGCTTTTGTTCGTGAAATGATGCCTCAAGGTAATGTCGTCTATTGTGCGGCGGCGGCTTCATGCACCGCCACGGCATTATCGCAATGGTTGGGAAATTCCGCCACATCTATACTCAGTGGGATGTCGGGTTTTACGAACAATGCAAGCATAGAATACAGCGTTTCATTGGATGCTTCGCCGGAAGTTTCAGCGCAAGTGTCGGCTCTATGGCACAGCTTGGGCTATGGCGTGAACCTTGTCGAGGACAGAGTGGGGTTGATTGCTCCTCGTATTCTAGCCACGCTTATCAATGAAGCTGCCTTTGCTGTGATGGAAGGTGTGGCATCGGCGGCAGATATTGATAAAGCCATGACATTGGGAGTAAATTATCCCAAGGGCTTACTGTCATGGGCGGATGACATTGGTTTGGACTATATTCTCGCATTACTTGACGGTTTATATGACGAATATCATCAAGAAAGATACCGTGCGGCAGTTATATTGCGTCAATATGTGCGAGCCGGCTATGTGGGCAAAGTCACAGGTCGCGGATTCTATACTTATTAATGGCGTGTATGGCATTACAACTTTCCATTTTTTGTGATTTCGATGGCACGATAACCACAGTAGATACGGGTGATGAATTTTTTGCGGAATTTTCCACTGTATTTGATGATTCGATGGCGCGATTAATGAGTGGCAAAAGTTCCGTGCGCGACTATTATCATGATGTGGTACGAGGATTGCGCCCGCTTTCATCCGAAATGGTACAGGATTTTGCGCTACGCTATCCGATTGATGCATATTTTGCCGATTTTGTCAAATACTGCCATGAATTATCATTTCCTTTAACCATTGTCAGCGATGGTTTTAAAGAATATATCGAACCGATATTGGCAGCCAATGATATGTCGGAAGTGCAATATTATTCCAATGCAATGCAAGAAGTGAATGGACAATTATCGCCCTTATTTCCCAATGCAACGGAATCATGTTCATGTTTTTGTGCTTCATGTAAAAGAAATATTGTGCTCAACAACACGCCACCGGACACGCTCATCGTCTATATAGGCGACGGATATTCCGATATGTGTGCAGCGTCTCATGCCGATATTATTTTCGCCAAAGGTGCATTAGCATCTTACTGTGCAACGGAACGGATACCACATTATCCATTTCGTACATTTTTTGATATTATTCGGCTTATGAAAAATGGATTGGAGCAAAAAAAATTCAGACCAAGGCATCAGGCAGTATTATTACGCAAAAAAGCGTATGAAATAGAATAAAAAAAGCAATCTTTTTATGGCAGAACCACTCAATAATGGAAAATCATATATCGTAGGATGGAGGCATTTACCTGCTTTACTCTTGCTTGCTTTGGGTAGTGACTCCGTTATTGCTCAGCCCGCTGATATGTATGAAACACTTATCAGAGAAATGACGATAAATGGTGTGGAGGAAAATCCGGCTTCTACGCCCATTATGGGAAGGCGAGACACGATTGCTTTGCAATATGCTTGCAAAACAACAAACGAAAAACGTATGCCTTTTTTATTTTCTGTCACATTAGCGGCTGAAAAATCAGGTTTGCGACGCACTGAAACTATTAATGCCTCATCAGTAAAATATACGGGATTGCCCGAAGATACATATACATTTACCGTTTTTTCGTATGTGCCCGGGCAATGGAAAACCGAACCCAAAACCATACGGTTTACGGTCAATACGGCAAATGCTCCCAAAAGAGTGCGTCCCCTGCCAAAAACCGAAAATGAAGATAATGATGAAGACAGTACTCAGCAAAAACAACAGGATTCGCTCTCCAAAGTAATGCCATCTGATTCATCATTGCCTTGGGTGCCTATCACATCCATTGCCGGAATATTGGCTTTAGCCGGCGGCGCATATTTTGCAATAAAGAAAAATAAAACCAAGCCATTACCATTTCAGAACAATCTCAATATTTCAGAAAATTCTTCGAAGGATATTATGAATAGCAGTGAAGAAAAAAATCAGCAACTTATGGCAGAAAATGCACAATTACGTGCCGAATTAGCTGCCTTGCGGGGTCAAATTGATGCCATGCAAGTACGTGGCGATGAGTTATATAAGCGTAACAAAGAACTTGAAGACTCCATTGATAAAATCTCTAAAAATAAAAATGAATTGGAAGAATTACAGAAACAGAAAGATGAGCTTTTTGCCATGGTAATTCATGACATGAAAAATCCCGCCGGATTAATTAAAGGATTGGTGGAACTATTGCGCTCTTATGATTTATCGGCATCGGAGCAAGGAGAAGTGCTCGATGATTTGGTCGAAACATCGCGTAAAATTGTCGCGCTCTCGCAAGAAGTCTGTAAAGTTATGGCTTTAGAATCGGGACACATGAATTTGAATTATGAAACAACATCAGTGGAAAATATTATCCAATTAGTAGCACGACGAAATGAATCTGCAGCAAAAATAAAATCTATGGGTATTATGTTGGAAATTCCTTCGGATTTACCGGAAGTTCACCTTGATGTGCATAAAATTGAAGATGTGGTGGATAATTTAGTCAATAATGCAATTAAATATTCACACAATGGCGGTAAAATACGCATAAGAGCATATAAACAAGACAAAGAAATGGTTGTGGAAGTCAGCGATAATGGCTTGGGATTATCGGAAGAAGATATAAAAAATGCTTTCCAAAGAGGTGCTAAATTAAGTGCCCGCCCCACAGCCGGCGAATTAAGTTCCGGCTTAGGATTATGGTTAGTCAAACGTATTGTCGAAGAACATAAAGGCAGAGTATGGGTGCGCAGTTCTTTGGGACGAGGTTCCACATTTGCATTCCAATTACCGATAGAACCTCCAAGATAAAAAATGGCATGACACCTGTCTTGATACAAATCAAAAAAATTACAATGTGAGGACAACTCCATAATTCATAGTCATATTTGTGTGTATTGTAGTTTTGAAGAAATACATAACGCATTGTGGCGACAAGAGAGATATATGGCAAAATTTCTATGCTGATGAATATATATGAAATACTTAACCAACTCATCTTTTGTTTTATTTATATTCAGCATATTATTCAATCTCTGTTTTTACGGGTTTTACTTGGTTTATACTTTGTATGTTCTGCCATATTTTCAAACTTCTTCCTATACGATGTTTTACTTTGCTCCAGACGGGAAACTACCCACTACTTTTGAACTGCTAACTATTGGTTTTAAAAGTATCTCTGTTTGGACACAGTCTTTTATCATAGGAGTACTGTTAGTTTATTTGACTTGTTATTGTAGAAAATTTATTCAATCAAAGAATGGATTATCACAAGTACTATATACTACTTTTATTGAGACTATTCTATTCACATTGTTGTTTGCAATTTCGGAATTTATTTGGTATAAAATCTTTCTGAATGACAATGTAAACTTTACTTTGGAAATACTTCTTAGCCAGATACCTCTTGTAATGATTTTATATTGTGTAACACTCTTTCCAATTACCGTAGTCCTAAAATATCTCAGAGTATAAGGTCAATAATATTCCTCCTCAACTTATCAGTACTACTTGGAAAAAAATGATACCGATAGACAAACTTGAAGATGTGAGTTGTATGTAAACAATCTGTTGTAGTATTTGTTAAACTATATTAGGAAGTTGTTTTATAAGTGTAAGTTGTTGTTATAAACATACAAACATTAAACTTCCCGACTTTTATTTAGACAAGTTCTTATATAAACATAAACCACCCCATCCTGCGGAAACACCTCCGACTGATGGTATGAAATGCAGCAGCTCATAAATCCCGAAGGGTTGGAACAGTAATACAAAAAAGCGTTTAATTTCCGTAAACCTATCATCATTACCCCTCAGTCCTTATCTCATTCCACTATTTTTTTGAACAAGCAAGCGGCAACCTTGCGTAGAGTTATCGTAGTCTTCAATACGGATACTCTCTGTATTTTAGCCCTTCAAATACGATTTTCCTTTCTTCATTATACATTATGAGGTTTTTATGAAACCAATTCGTTACTATGTCATCGGTGG
>JAFLBY010000159.1 GCA_017302855.1 Candidatus Kapaibacterium sp. | reverse complement strand
CTTCCAACGTTCATATTGTTTATTTACCTTACTCTTCATGAAAACTTTGGAATTTTCATTTGAGATTTTCTCTTGTTCTTCTACCATTTGAAAAAAGTTTTTTTCGTTCGGTGAAGTTTTTACATAATACGAATTCTGTTGAGCACTTGCAGACAGCGACAAACTAATTCCAGCTGCTACAAGTATGGATGAAAAATATAATTTTCTCATAATTATTTTGTAAGTATAAATGGTATAATAATTTCATTGTTTTGTAATTGTATTTTTGCAAAATACATTCCGGGCGAAAATGATTCTGTCGTTACTGAGTATATCTGCATGTTCTCGGGTATAAATCCTTGATAAACCTCAATACCATAAACATCAATAATTCTGAAATTTGCAGAGGATGCAGATGATTTATGAATATATGCAATATCTTGGACTGGATTAGGATAAATACTGACGCTGTTCGATTCATCCGCACTCATGTCCACTGATGAAATTTGAAAAACGACTTCGTTAGATTCGACTTTACAATTATTGGTAGTAGTGATTTCAACTGATATTTTTTTACCGATGAATGATGAGTTTGGTGTAAATGTTTTGTTTGTTGCACCGGAAATTGCAGTTCCATCCGCGCGCCATTGGAATTTAGCAGCATCAGGAGCTATAAATTCTCCATCAATCAATTGTAAAATCGGCTTTGGAGTTGTTTCAACTGTAACGTCATTAGATACACTTTTACAGCCATCTTGTGTTGTACCAATAACAGAAAATTTACCTGATGTCTTGACAAAAACGGTTCTTCCACTTGCACCATTCGACCATAAATAATCTGCAAATCCTAAACTTGCAGTTAACCGAGTGCTGTCAGTACCACATATAACTGCATTACTGCTATTCTGGATTGTAATTGAACGTTTATCAAAGACTTGAACATTTATTGCAGATGAATTAAACGGACATCCCTTTGCATCGGTTGCCGATACACTGTAACTGCCAGTTGATTTTACGATGATTGTACGAGTTTTTGCTCCATTAGACCAAGTATATCCTGAATATCCCGTTGGAGCTTCTAAAACCAAGCTATCACCTTGACAGAATGTTGTATCACCTTTTTTTGTTATGGTTAGAGTACCTGCAGTACAATCCGGTAATTGTGCTTCCCAAATACCTCTGCCGAATGTTGCAACAATTAGTTTAAATGACTTATAATTTATTTCTATATCCTGAATACTGACATTGGGCAATCCTTCGTTAAAATCAACAAATTTCGGAGAACTTTTCTCTTTATAGTACACACCTATATCCGTTCCGACGAATAATCTGTCAGTTGAAGTGCCTTTTTGGTACTTTGCGATTACAGCAGGCGATTTAGGCATACCATTCGAAATATCGTTCCAACTTTGACCGCCATTAGTGGTTTCATACACGGTAGAACCGCCGTAGCGAGCAAATGTAATACAAGCACGTAAATGATTCGTAGGATGAATAGCTATCGAGGTTAAGTTATTTGCAGGCACGGGTATTGTTCTTGCCGTCCAAGTGTTCCCGCCATTAGAAGAAACATTAAATACTTGTTTATTACACACATATATCCATGATGGGTTTGATTCTGCTACTTCTAAAGCATGGATGGGGCTATTTGTGGAAGTGAGCGCACTGAGACGATTCCAGTCTTGACCGGCATCATTAGAAACCCAAACATTGAGAAATCCTGTATAAAGTTTGTCCGGATTTTTAGGATCTAATCGAATAGGCGCAATCCAATCACCGTATTCTTGAGCACTTTTGTTGAAAAACAAGAAAGACTGATTTATCATAGATTCCATTGTGTTTCCACCATCCGTTGATCTTTGGAAATTGCCTCCTTGCCATGAAACATATACTTTATTTTTATTTGTAGGATTAATGGCATTGTCCATACCATCACCACCAAAAATCTGCGACCAGTTTCCGTTCGACAATCTGTTGGAACCATTGTCTTGCGCCCCACAAATTAGGAAACCGGGGTCACTTTCAACGATAGAAAGCCGGTATGGTTGAAGTACTTCCATATTTCCTGAAATGTCTGACCAAGAATTACCATTATTGGTACTTTTGAATAGTCCACCGTCAGTAGCAGCAAATACTTCGTTTGTCAAAGTCGAGTAATCAATATCATGAATGTCGGCATGAACATAGGGCGTATTATTTTCACCAGTCCAATGAGCCTTTATTGTCCATGATGTACCGGTATTCGTGGATTGCCATATATTAATTCCTCCAATTGTGACATGATTTTGGTTTGTGTGGTTCGATGCAATCGCCAAGTCATACCAGCCCTGACCGCCTTGTCCGCTTCCAGCCACACTACTATGGAGTATATTTGGTGACGTACTGCGGCTGCTCCATGTAAGACCGGCATCGGTCGAACGGAAAAGTCCAGCAAATGAACCGTCATTGCGTGAACCGATAAGATAAAGTGTTGATGGTTCAAGAATTGATGCTGTAATGGCTGTTCTTCTACAATTAGTCAATCCCGTCACAGTTACATTCGTCCATGTCTCACCGCCGTCAATTGATCTCAAAACTGCATTGCTTGTGCCGGCATACCAGATTTTCCTGTTTATGGGGTGGACATCTAAGTCACGACATCTTGTAGGACTTTTCTTTTGCCATGAAACACCCGCATCGCTCGATTTATAAATACCATCACTTGTGGCAGCGATGACAACATTGGAATTTGATGGATCCACCAAAAGTTTTGCAACACTTTCCATTTGATTTGTTTGCCACACCAATCCGGTATTTTGCCAAGTTGCACCACCATCAGTTGACTTCATAATGCCGATACTAAAACTAACTCTGTAAAGTTCACGAGTATTTCCTTCGGCAATTCCCGATCCCCAATCATCACCTGTACCGACATATACAATATTGTCATTATTCGGATCTATGGCTATATCATTAACAGCTAATGAAGCGAAGTTGTCTGTCATCGGTTTCCAATTTTTCCCGCCATCGGTTGTTTTCCATGCACCGCCGCCCGCTGCTCCTACCCAAATCAAGTCTTTATTCTTGGTAGATAATGTAACACAATTTAAACGACCGGCACCACCGCCCGAAGAAGGCACGACTTTGGGACCGATCGATTTCCAATTTGGAGTCGCGGAAACACTAAGCGGGTTTTCAATTTTATCTTTGAGCGCAAGGCTTCTCATTCTTTGATGTTCAAGAACCAATGCATCAGTTTTGGGGAACTCACCTTTCTCATTTACTCTTTTTTCCCAATAATGCTCCCAACGTTTGAACTGTTTCCAACCGGGCACCTTCATTTCTGTCTTGAGCAAGGGTTCATATTCTTTGTTATAGCGGGCAACTATCTCAAAAAAATTGGCACTTGGATTGTCTGACTTGTTGTAGTAATTAACTGATTCTTGAGCATTTACAGCTGTAAAAAACACACAAATAAGACAAAGAAAAAGAGAAACTTTGGATTGAACTTTCATTAAAATCTCCACGAATAGATGATTGGTAGCAATGCAAGTTACCTTACGTTGATGAAATACACAAACAATCGGTTACATTTTTTCGATTTTTGCATGATTTTTTTTCATCGTACAAGTATTTGCACGGATTATTATTCTCAAATGTGTATTTTTGCAAATATTTGTTTCACTTACTATATACATCAATGTTTACAGTTATTGTAATTCTCACGTCTCTATTAGCTATTCTTCTCATCGCTGTTGTCTTAATCCAACCGGGTAAAGGTGATATGGCTGCCGGCTTTGGCGGTGTCGGTATGGGGCTTGGTTCCATGTTTGGTAATCGTCGAGCAACTGACTTACTCACCAAAATTACCATCGGTTTAGCCGCTTCTATACTGCTTCTGTCCGTTGTCTCGAATAAGTTCTTGACAAATGAATCCGTTGAGGAAATTAATCCCGTAACTCAAGGTGTTACTGCAACTCCTTCTGCACCAAACCCATCAGTACCAAATGTCCCCGTTCAACAAAATCAGCAGCAAACTCCACCGGCACAACAGAAGCCATAAATGACATAGTTACAACGCATATTAAACCCCTGACAATGAGGATTCATTATCAGGGGTTTTTGATTTCACAGAGTTTTACTTGCTCTGTGGTGCATTAAACACCCCTTTACCACTTTCGTCAATTAGCCATAACGACGACTCAGGATACATCTCAATACCTCCGATACGCCCTTTAACAGCTATAGATCCAAGTACTGCTCTTTGATTACCATTACTGTCATTAATCTCTAAAGCCGGTTGCCCCGTTTCATTGTTAAAGCCAAGCTTCATGCGAGAAGTTCTATTTTTCATGTAGTAGAATTTACTATTATCAAGTGATGTCACCAATGTTGCCTCCATTACACCTTTCTGAAGTGCATCTCTGCGAATTGTGCTCAAGGTAACATCATCTTTGGAACAATTCAAAAATGCACTTGATGCCTTACCCGCATTTTCCATGGAGCAATCTATAAATGTCCCGGGAGTCGTATGGGCATTAGCTTTTATTGAAATAGTCGATACAATCTCTCCATTTGTAGGATCGTTTGATTTTGCCGACATCATAAAGCCAACATCGCCGCCATAATTTGCCCACTCGCCTGCTTTCTGTCCATTTTCATTGAGCAAGGTAAACTTCTTTGCACGAATTTCAGCAGGATCATCTGCAAACCAACTAACCAACAATGATGATGTGAACAAAGCAATACTAACCATAAAAATATTACGGTACATGAGCGATTTTCGACGAAGTAACATTACTTCGTGTTCCAATGAAGCCAATCTTGTTTCTAACATTTTTTTGTCCTTGTAGTTTGTGAATATTTTACTAAGTTACGGAGTAAATTTGAAACAAAGCAACTTTTTAGGTCGTTACTTTTAACGAATCTTTTTAAAAATTATCAAACTTATGCGAACACTTACTCTAACCTCAATCATCATAATGCTTGGTCTGTGTGCACACAAATCGCAAGCACAAAATCATATAGATTGGAATCTTGTCCATTCGAAAACTATGGAAAGCATCAATGCACTTTACAATCTTGACTTTCAAACCTCAGAGAAAAAGTGTTCCGAGACAATAAGTTTAGCACCGAATGATCCTCGCGGTCATTTTTTCAAGGCGATGATCTACTATTATCGCTACACCCTCGTTTCAAATACCGAAGCCGACTACAAGAAATTTGTCATGCTTTCACAAAAAACTTCCGAAGTCTGTGATAAACTGCTTGATCAAAATGAAGATAATGCAAAGGCGCTTTTTTATAAAGGAGGAATTTTGGGTTACAGAGGACTTACAAAATTTAATAGAAAAGACATAACCGGCGCATTCTGGGACGGTAAGGAAGCCCTATCAGCATTAAACGATGCACTCAAACTCGATCCCACCAATCCCGACATTCAAATGGGATTCGGGCTTTTCAATTATCTCATCACTCAAGCTCCATCATCAATTCAACCAATGCTAAAAGCGGTCGGATTAAAAGGTGACAAAAGTGCAGGTCTAAAACAGTTAGAAAATGCTGCTCAAAATGGTTTGTATTGTAAGTACGAAGCAAAAAGATGGTTAAGTATATTTTACAATTGGGAAGACATGCACAACAGATCGGCTGCACATTATAAAGCACTTATAGATGAGTTTCCTTCAAACTCTTGGATTCGCGTAGCGTATATCTCTGCTTTGATTAACGGGATTCGTAACCCCTCAGAAGCCATTATGCAAACAAAAGCTCTTGAAAAAAACAATGCTAACGGACAACAGAAGCCGCTAAGTCAAGCATATCTGTTAGGAGGCATAGCAGCTTTTAACCTGTGTGATTTTGAACAGGCAATCAATTGGTGCAACAAAACAATTTCATTAAATATTGACTCTCAGCATATAGAGAATGCACATTGGCTTATTGGTAGATGCTATGAAGTTAAAGGAAATCGCAAAGAAGCTTGGAATTACTATGTAAAATCAAACAGAAACAAATCAGAATACTCTCAACCATTGACATTAAGCGATATAACACTCATCAAAATAGAAAATCACACAAAGTCAAAAAAATTCCAAGATATTGTAGCCCTTGAAACAGAAATACAGGAAACAAAATGGAATAATGATGATAATGCTCTGGCTCTCTATTATTTAGGTAGAGCTTGTTTTGAGATAAATCAACTCGAAAAAGCGGAGAAAGTATTGTCACAGATTCAACAGATGAAAACTTTGAACAAAAATTGGATTAAACCATACGCACTCTATCGCCTTGGTCAAGTATATCTGGCTCGTAACAAAAAAGAAGAAGCGAAATTAACATTTGAGCAGGCTTTAGATTTTGATGGTTACACTGCTGATGAATATCTTAAAAAATCAATAAATAAAGAACAATACAAATTGTCAAAAAAGTAATGCAAGCCGAAAAAACTACAATCACGAAATACATGTATGATGATGTTGAACTTGACTTTTCTTGATGTATAATAATTTTTTTTTGACAAAACAATCACTTTTGTGAAAGTAATTTCTAAGAAGAGGAGCTATCCGGACTTTTTTTTATCCATGTAAAGACAATAGAAATCTTGAGCATAAATCAAAAGTTTCCGCTTGTGGATAATGGGTACAATATTCAATTCATATTATTTGTCGTTTCGTCTTTGTGATATGAGTAATATACTTGCGTTTGTTCACTCATATACTTTCTAAGAATTGTTGTTTCCGTGTCCATTAAATCAACAATCACAAGTGCATCTATACAATTGTTAAATGTAGAGTCAATTGAAAAGGCTGCAAATTTACCTCCTAATTTAATATAATGTTTTACCAGTGGAGGTAATCCGTTCCCGTCAGATTCCAAATTAACAACAATGTCATGTAAATCTTCTAATGATTCGGGACTATTTTTAACAACAAAGTCTTTATACGTTTCTTTCATAGTGTGTAAACTTTTGGTGTTTTTACCTCGAATCGGATCAAAGCATGAATCGGTACATGAATAATTACCTTGTAAATAATGTACGATTATTGCTTTGGACAGAACGGTAAACTCACTACTTATACTTACTGCGCCGAATAAAAATCTGTATTGTGGATGTTTTGCAATATAAGCAGCTATCCCCTTCCAAAGCAATAGCAGAGGGAGATATGACTTTTGATACTCCGGATGAACAAATGATCTGCCGAGTTCGAGCGAATAGTTCAAGACTTCTGCTACACTATTATCTATATCGAACAATGTAGATGTATAAAGTCCTTCAATGCCGTGTTGTGATAAAATTTCATTGGTTTTACCTATTCTGTATGCACCCACAATCTCATTTTTCTGTTTGTCCCAAATAAAAATATGAACATAATACATATCATAGATATCACTATCAGTCGGTTTTCCCGTACCCTCACCGGCTAAGCGAAAACTTAGTTCACGTAAACGTCCAAGTTCTAAAATACAATATGGCAATTCATCATATTGAGCAAAATAGACAGTAAATTCACCATGTGTCAACAATATATTTTTATCTAATTGATCAATGTTGGCTTGTAAAAGATGCTTCGATACCGGTTCTGCAATACTTTCACCGACAGTTAAATGAAAATCACTGTTTGTAAGTACTTCATCAGATTTGTGTTGTAATAAATATACTCTTTTTCTGACAAAGTCCATGACTTCATCTAAAGATTTACCAAGTATATTTCTATCACTTATTGGTTTTCCGAAGGAAATCTTCAATGAGGTATTTCGCTTTCTTAAAAATTCATTGATTAACAATAAGAGTTTTAACTTTCTATTCATCAGTCCCACGACTTGGAAAATAGCTGAATTCGAACCATGGATGAAAGCCGGGATAATTGTAGCTCGTGTCTTTAGAGCAATTGATAAAAAAGTCGAATGCCACTCTTTGTCTTCAACTGATTTACTTTTAAATGAATAAAGCGAAACCTCTCCTGCCGGAAAAACAATAATCATACCACCTGAACGAAGCCAGTCAATGCTACTTTTTAATGCGAGTGAGTTTAAGGTTCTGCTGCATTCACTTTCATTCGTATCCACGAATATCATACTTTCTGAAAATTCCGGGACGCAATCTAATAGCCGAGTTGCAACTATTTTTACATCATCCCTAAATGCACTCAATGT
>JAFLBY010000158.1 GCA_017302855.1 Candidatus Kapaibacterium sp. | reverse complement strand
TGAGTTCAGCGGATACTCTCGGTGCATATACTTTATATGTGCGTATCCAAGAATTAAATAGCGAATTTATCTCCAATCCTGTCCGTGTAATTTTGAAAAAGGCAACATCTATTGTAACAGCCCCCGTTAATGTCAACGCCTGCCCCGGCAAACCGGTGACACTCACGGTAGCAGCGCAAGGAGCAGCAATACGTTATCAATGGCAACGTAATGAACAGAATATTGCAGGAGCAACAACAGCTACGCTCACAATTAATAATCTTAATGAACAAAGTATTGGGCAATATCGTGTTGTTGTTACCGGAGACTGCGGCACAGTAACTTCTGCTAATGCTACTGTCGGTTTAATTGATCCTGCAAAATTTCTCATAGAACCACCGGCACAAATTATTGCTAATCCGGGTACGCAATTAGTAATCAATATACCGGCTGGCGGACAAATACCCATTACCTATCAATGGTATAAAAATGGTGTTCCTTTGCAAAACGAGACATTAAATCCATACTTCAAAAACAATATCACTTTTGCTGATTCGGGCACCTATTATTGTGTGGCACGCAATGTATGCGATTCTGTTATTTCAAAATCGGTACGTGTGAAAATTGTACCGACAAGTGTTGAAGATATTGCTTATGGTGAATCATCCGACATATCAATTACACCAAATCCGGCTTCAAGCACCGCACAGCTTAGCTTCGTGGCGCATCAAGCATCTCTCTACACACTTCGTATATATGATGCGGCGGGTAGAACAGTTTATGTAAAACAAGGTATTACGACTCAAGCGCGTGAAACCATTGATTTATCTGCAGAAACTTTGGGCTTGGTCAGCGGAGCGTATTATTGTGCAGTAGAAATAGGGCTAAAGCGTATGGTTGTTCCTATTGTATTCATCCCATAAACACAATTCATATTCAATATTGAGGGCGGCAAAATCTGTGGGGTTTTGTCGCCCTTTTGTATTTTTGAAATGTTGTGATACTCTAAAGTGATAATGTATGGCGGAACAATCAAATATTCAGACTCTTATTAACTCTTGGAATCATGAGCTGGCATCAACAGCGGAAGAGAGCAAAGACTTCTGTTTACGTCAATGTAAAATAGCCGAAACCATGCTCAATACAGAGCCTCTGAAAGCCGACGGCATAGCCGCCGCACTCATCCATTTTGCTCAACACAATATTGGTGATCATGACTCAAAATTGGAAATAGAAAAAGAAGCATTATTGGTGCGCGGAGCAACTCTCTATAGATTAACACAATATCAAGAAGCTCTCACAATCAGTTCGCGCGCTTTGGAAATTGCAAAAGAAATTGGAGATATAAAAGGACAATCCTTTGCAATGAATACAATGGGGGCGGTTGCAATTGCCCAAGGTGATTATGAAAGTGCTTTACATCAACATACTGAGAGTTTGGCATTGCGAAAATCTATTCATGACGATGCTTTAATGGCAACATCGCTTATGAATATTGGTAATGTATATTTAGCGCTTGGCGATCTTACTAATGCTCTCGAATATTTTATGCAGAGTTTATTGTTGCGTGAGAAAATCAATGATGAGCATGGTATTGGTGTTTCTTTGTCAAATATAGGTAATGTCTATGGCATAATGGGTGATGCTGACCAAGCTGTTGTCTATTTACAAAAAAGTTTAGCAAGCAAAATTGCGACCAATAATAAGCAAGGTCAGGTGCAAACGCTGTGTGATCTTGCCACCCAATATCTGTCATTGGGCGATGTGACCAAAGCACGCGATCATGCCAATGTTGCCTTACAAGTTGCCATATATTTAGGTAATATTGACGGAGAAGCATCTGCATTACATCTTTTGGGTTTGATAGAAACTGATGCAACAGAATATAAATATGCTCTTGAATATTTTACGCATTCATTGACTTTGCGAACAAAAAGCGGCAATACACGTGGGTATGTTGAAACCGTTTTGGCGCAATGTGATGTTTTTATTTATTTGCAACAATACAAAGAAGCACTCACAACATTAGATGAAATACAGAAAAGAACCGAAAGTCTCCAATCACTCACGCTCTTACGTTCATTCCATCGGCAATACTCTACTGTCCACGAACATTTGAAAAATTATGAACTTGCTTTGCATCATGCACGCATCTTTCATGAATTACACGAACGTGTGTTTAATCAGCACAGTGCTGAGCGACTTAGAAATTTACAAATTTTACATCAAGTAGAATCTACGAAAAAAGAAAATGAGATTTACCGCTTACGTAATATTGAACTTGCTCATGCCTATCAAGATGCAGATACGCTCAGCCGATCATTATCATTAAGTAATGCCGAGTTAAATGAAGCCATTGAGCAATTGGAAATAATCAATAAAGAGAAAAATGATATTTTTGGTATTGTTGTCCATGATTTGCGTAACCCACTTACAGCAATAACGCTTAACGTTTCTGGTGCACTTAGCAACAGCCCAAAATTATCTAATGGTGAGATGGTGCAAATATTCCAAAAAATAAAGAAAAACACAGACCGTATGACGCAGATAATCAAAAAAATGGTGGATCTGTTTACAATGGAATCTGGAGCAATGAAACCCATCATGGAACAACACGATCTTGCGACAATAATAAATAAAGTTGTGGATAATTTTGTACCCGTTGCCAATGAAAAAAATATATCAATACATATTGATGCTTCAACACAAGCTTTTGCTGAAGTTGATATGATTCTTTTTGAGGAAATTATTGATAATGTATTGTCAAATGCAATAAAATTCTCACCGCATGATTCGAAAGTTAATATTAAAATTTTTACAGTAGAACAATAACATATTTATACAATGAACACACAAGAACTCCTTACATGGTTTGAAGCCCAAAAACAACAATCTGATATACTTATAGTGCCGTCGGAAATTTTTGGATTTATTAATACGACAAATAGTAAAGCCATCATTTCTCATTTTCATTCTCATACATTCATGCAATTACCCGAATCTGAAATTGCTTTTTTTCAATGGTTGCAAAGCATAGCACCCGAGGTATGGGATGATTTATGGAAAACGGATGCGCATGATGAGCCATATATTGTCAGCATATCGCTGTTGACTGATATATTGCAACATAATAGAGGTTTCCCAATTTGTGATTTGATGACAACGGATAATTATTATTTTACGTCAGAACATTTTATCAAGGGCGAATCCGATGATTTTATTCAAGCAATTGAGAACAAAATTCTTTCGGAATCATCATTGTCGCTAAGTCAATTATTGGCATGGGAAATATATACGGCTCCGATTGATATTTGGCGTTTTTCCTATATTCACAATGTCCCTTTGCGTGATGCTAAGAAAGCAGTACATGAACTTGTCGAAGATCGCATTCTTATCCATTTGAGAACATCAGCAGAATTGTCTGCTTATATGGAATTGTAATAAATTATTCATCACTTCATAATCAATAATTAAAATAGGGTATATAATGTATGCAGGTATAGATATTGGCGGTACTACCATAAAATACGGTATTGTCCTTGATGATGGATCAATTATTTTCCAAAATGCTATTCATACCGATGCCGCACGCGGAAAAGAAAAAATGATATCCGATATTCAGGGTATAATCCGTACAATGAACGAAGAATTTCCATCGTTACTTTCTGTCGGTATCGGTTTCCCTGCGGTGGTTAATCCAAAAGATGGTTGTGTCTATTATCCGGCAAATTTACCCGGTTGGGATATTGTACCTCTTACAACTATTGTACAGCAATATTCCGCTGTACCGATTATTATTGATAATGATGCGAATGTGGCTGCATTGGCTGAAAGTGAATTAGGAGCCGGCAAAGATACTTCCCATTTTCTGTATGTGACACTTGGCACCGGCGTAGGAGGAGGAATTATTGTCAATAATAGAATTTATTCCGGCGAACAGGGAGGTGCCGGAGAAATTGGGCATATTGTTATTGATATTCACGATGAACCAACAGATACGATGAAAAAGGATAATAGATTATTCCGTGCAGGAACATTAGAAGAACGCGTTGGAAGATTGGGAATTATTGCTACGGCAAAAAAAATACTTCAACAATATCCGCAATCATATTTACATCAATTTGCCGATTCTCTTGATGTTGAACATATTTCATTGGGTATTGAGCATAATGATGAAGCATCAATACGATGTTTTGAATTATCCGGACATTGGCTGGGTTTGGGATTGGCAGGTATATTGGCAATATTAGATATGCACATTGTTGTTGTGGGTGGCGGTATATCGAAGGCGCATCCTTTATTGCTTGATACTGTACGCAATACTTTACAATATCGTTCATTGCCCACGATAGCGCGAAAAGTGGAAGTCCGCACAGCACATTTCAGCAATAATGCCGGTATTGTGGGTGCGGCTATGCTGGGCAAACAGCATTATATGAATATATGATTTATCAAAAAAAAAAGCGATACTTTTCAGCATCGCTTTTTGGGAATTTTGTCGTGTATTTGACTTAATGTCTAAAATGTCTCATTCCGGTAAAGAGCATCGTAATACCGCTTTTATTTGCAGCTTCAATCACTTCTTCATCGCGCACTGAACCGCCGGGTTGAATAACACAATGGGCACCTGCTTCCACAGCTTGTAATAAACCGTCAGCAAAAGGAAAAAATGCATCTGAAGCAACGGCACAACCCTGTAAGGAAATACCGGCATCTTGTGCTTTTTTGACTGCTATTCTTGCCGAATCTACACGTGACATTTGTCCGGCACCAATTGCTAAAGTTCGGTCGGAAAGAGCATAAATTATTGCATTAGATTTTACATGTTTTGCAATTTTCCATGCAAATATCATAGCGGCATATTGGTCGGGTGTCGGTTGTTTTTCCGTTACTACTTTTAATGCTCCCGAATCCAAAAGTTCTTTGTCTTCACTTTGAATTAATATTCCTCCGGCAATGGATTTAACGGTAAATTGCAATGATGCGCGTAAAGCATCATAATTAACTGTCATTAAACGACGATCGCGTTTTTTTTGTAAACGCTCGAGTGCCTCATCTGTAAATGAAGGTGCAATAAGCACTTCCGAAAATAAGCCATGCACGGTTTCTGCAAATTCCAAATCAATTTCACGATTAACGGCAATAATTCCTCCAAAAGGCGACACCGTATCGGTTGCATAAGCTTTATGATATGCTTCGGTTAATGTTGCGGCTGAACCCACTCCGCATGGATTAGTGTGTTTAATTATAACAACGGTCGGTTCATCAAATTCTAATGCTAATTTAGAAGCAGCATCAATATCAACAATATTATTGTACGATAATTCTTTACCATGAAGTTGGGTAAATATTTCTGAAAAATTACCATAGAGTACTGCTTCTTGATGAGGATTTTCACCATAACGCAGCTCTTGATTTTTTTTCAATGGTATTGTTAATTGATTTGGTAATGATGAATTATCTTTTTTTCGTAAATATTCGGCAATTAATCCATCATAATAGCTTGTATGTTCAAATGCTTCACGGGCAAGTTGTAAACGCAAATTCGAGTCAAGAGTTCCTGTTGCTTGTAAGTCAGAAATAATTTCTCCGTAACGGTCGGGATTTACTACAATTGCCGTCCACAAATAATTTTTTGCGGAAGCCCTTACCATTGCCGGACCGCCAATGTCAATATTTTCTATAATTTCTTCATGACTTGATTGCGGGTTCTGTACTGTTTTTTCAAAGGGATATAAATTGATGATTACTAAATCTATGGATTCAATACCGTGATGTTCCATAGCACTACGATGTTCTTCATTGTCTAATACACCTAATAAACCTCCATGAATTTTCGGATGTAATGTTTTTACTCGTCCATCCATAATTTCGGGAAAATCAGTTATGGAAGAAACGCTTTTGACGGGAATACCTTGCTGTGAAAGCAAAGCTGCGGTGCCACCCGTCGAGATAATATTGATGCCCAGAGAATGAAGCTCTTGTGCCAATTCCACGATGCCTGTTTTGTCGGAAACGCTGAGTAAAGCGTTAGTAATTTTATGCTGAGAACTCATAGAAAGTATAGAAAAAAATAATGATATTGTTACAAAATTACGGATAATAATATGAGTAAAGTTGCGGATGATGCCCACATGTCACGCAGAGTGGGCAAAGAAATCGGATATATTTTACTCATCAAAAATGAAGACAGGTTCATGATAATAGCGGACTTTGCTGTCCACAATTTTAGCAGAGAGCCATGCATCAAGCCATTGTGTTTTTTCGGCTGTTGTGCCCGCACCGATAAGCCAATCGAGCGGAATATTAACATTAAGCACGCGTCCGGGTATGATATGGCGTGTGATACCGGCTGGCAGTTTTTGTTCTGATTGCGCAATCGTGCGTATTTCATCAGGTGTGAAACGTGGGAAGACCATAACGGCGGAGTGCTCCGTTCTCTTCGCAATAATTTGTTCGAGATCATTTTGTGCAAGGCGATAGATTTCACCATGCTTTTTATATGTTGCCACAATTGTCCTAAGTAAGGATGTCATGGAACCGAGAGCCGTATCGGTTTCTATAATCATTGATGTAGAGGGGGAGCAGTAAATGTAGCCGGCAATTTGACGCTTTAAAAGCAAGTCATCTGCTTGTTGATGATTGGTCTCCGTAAGTCGAAGCCCTTGAAGTGAACCTATTGTTTGAATGATATCCGTATCGCTCATATCGGGCAGTATATGATTCCATGTTTCGACATTAATGCCATCTTTGCCATAATGAACGACTTGCACCAAAATATGCGATGCACCGATTTCTTTGAGTGATGTTGTACGTGTTGCTCCGTCAAGCACCACATAGCCGCTATCCATTTGGGCAACAATAGGCGGATTGCGTAAAATCCCCGATGTTTCGATTCTTTTTTTGAGCTTTGCCACACGGAAAATATCCGTTTCTTCATGAAGAAAAACCTCTTCGATGGGTAGCATTGCTAAATGGAAATGATGTGTGTTCATGGTTAAAGAAACATGATTCAGAGTGTGAAAAGTCAAATTTTACCAACGAAATTACGAAGAACAATCCCAGCTTTGTATGTATTTCCCTATGATGAAAAAGTCTTATAACAACATAATCATAGACATTCTTGACTTTTGACACCAATTATCACAGCTAAAACACCGATATTTGCATTCCAAAACACTGCGTGTGAGCGCAAATTCATTCATTATACAAAGAGTTGATATGAAAAGTATGGAAGAAATCCTCCAGTCATTACAAGCCATCGGTCTCTATAATCTTGGAGAGGTGTATTACAATCTTTCTACCTCTGCTTTATATGAACATGCGATTAGTTTCCAAGAAGGCGAACTTTCGCAATATGGAGCACTTGTTACTAATACCAAACCACACACAGGGCGTAGTGCCAATGATAAATTTGTGGTGGAAGAATCAACAAGCAAAGACCATGTATGGTGGGGAAAAGTGAATAAACCATTTCCTCAAGAAAAATTTAATGCTTTGAAAAATCGTATTGCCGGATATCTGCAAGGTGCTGATTTATATGTGCTTGATTGCTTCGCCGGTTCTGATGACAATCATCGTTTGCCGGTGCGTGTGATTACGCAACATGCTTGGCACAATATGTTTGCAAAGAACATGTTTATTGAAGCCACAGCCGAACAACTCGCCAATTTTGAACCCGGTTTCACTGTGCTTCATGCGCCTAATTTCAAAGCGAATCCCGACATTGACGGCACTCGCTCCGATGCATTCATTATCCTTGATTTCTCGCAAAAATTGGTAATTATCGGTGGCACACAATATGCCGGGGAAATCAAAAAATCAATCTTTACCGTTCTCAATTATCTTCTCCCTCTCAAGGGTGTTATGTCCATGCACTGCTCGGCAAATATTGGAACATCCGAAGGTGATACTGCATTGTTCTTCGGTTTGTCAGGCACAGGCAAAACCACATTGTCCACAGACGTAGAGCGACCGCTTATTGGCGATGATGAGCATGGATGGACCAATGATGGCACATTCAACTTTGAAGGCGGCTGTTATGCCAAAGTTATCAATTTGTCGGAAGAAGCCGAGCCGATTATCTATGGCATGACAAAAAAATTCGGTACTATTCTTGAAAATGTCGTGCTTGACCCCGAAACTCGTGCTATCAATT